>CALAEG010000208.1 GCA_937890965.1 uncultured Caulobacteraceae bacterium
CCTGGCCGCGCCCCCCCGGCCCAACTCGATCTCGCCGGCCGCAAGCCATTCGACGAGGCGAATCGGGTCGGTGAGGGCGTCCCAGACCTCCTCGACATGATTATCCAGCATCAGACTGAGACGCCCTTCAATAACGTCGCCCTTGCGGGAGAAGGTTGCGGGCAGAAAGTCCGGTCCAGACATGCGAGCCTCCCTTTCGAAGGCAAGCATGCAAGGCCGCGCGTGGTCTGTCGTTGACGAGGATCAAATGGGCCGCAGTGGAATCGCGGATGGCGGTGACCTGGCGATATCGCGAAGGCTGCAGCGCCGCAGCGGCAGCGAGCCAGCCTCGCGCCCGACTCCGGCCGCCCAAGGCGACCGCAGGCCCGCGCGCTCTTCGGAATCTCGATCCGCGCCGGGGCCGACTGCGGATGCTGCGACGTTCGCTACTTGTTGATGCGCTGGGTCGGTTCCGGAAGGCCATTCACGCTGGCCGACATCTGGCAAACCGGCTGGCCCGTCGGCGCGGTAAAGCATTGAAAATTGCTGACCTGTTTCCGAAGCTCGATGGCGGTGCGGAAGTCCGTGCAGCTCGTGAACGAAACGCGCAGATCGTAAACCGGCTTGCTGGGATCGGCGCTGAAATTTTCGCTGTCCAGCACAGTCCAGCGCCGGGCGGCACCGACCTGAACTGACTGGATGGTGATGGTCACCGCGCCATCCATGCCCGGCGCGGCCGGGTGATCCATGACCGATCGGATGAGCGCCAGGAACCCTTGGCCCTGACGCGTCGCGTTCAGATTAGGGGCGTCGGTCGTCGGGCAGGCATGAGGCTGGGCGAGTTGGGCCGCGGTCGGCCCGGCAGGACACGGACCTGTCACGACGTCCTCTTGCGCCCAATTCAACGCATCGGCCGCCGTTCCGCCCTGCGGCTGGACGACATAGCCGCCTGGGGTCACACGAATGATCCGGCCAGGCGACTGCATGCCGCGGACCGCGACACACGCGCCGACGGCCAGCGCCCGGTTCGCTTCAGCAGGCTGCGGGGGGCCGGCTTGGTCCGCCGCCTGCGGATCAGGTTGCCCCGCCGGCTGACCGCCGAGCGGCGTGATCGTGAAGGGGCTGTTCCAAGGGCAGAACCACTGGCCCGTCGTCGGATCGGGACCCTCATAGTCGAAATGGATACGAGTGCAGCCGGCATAGGTTCCGTCGGCGGCGGTTCCGATCTTGACGACATTGCCTTGCTTGCCGCCCGCGAAATTCACGCTCACGCGCTGACCGACGGCGAGCGGAGCGCCGCCCATCCCTAGCGTGCCGAAGCCCGCGATGCCGGCCAAGACAAGAATCCCGAGTGTCCGACGTCTCATCACGGTGCCCCCGGATCAACAGTGCGACACGATTGTGACACAGAAAGCGCGAGCCCGTGTGGATCAATTCGGACAGGTAGACTTGCAAGTTTTCCTGTTTATATCTAAATGAAGCCCATGAGCGCTTTTCCTGGCACGTCCATTTCCCTTGAAACGGCCGTCACCGAACTCTCCCTGGCGATCGGGCAGCTCTTGCGGCGGTTGCGCGCGGAATCGAACCCGGACGAGTTGACCTGGTCGCAGACCGTGGCGTTGTCGCGGCTGGAGAGGGCGGGTTCGATGACGACGGCGGACCTCGCGCGCGCGGAGTCGGTGAAGCCGCAATCCATGGGCGCCACGCTCGCTGAACTGGAGCGGGAGGGCCTGGTCGAGCGTCAGCCTCATCCGACGGACGGTCGGCAGGTTCTGTTCTCCCTGACGGACGAAGGCGTCGAGGCTCGGCGAAAACGCAGCGCCGCAAAGCAGAAATGGCTGCTCGCCGCCATGGCCAGGCTCGATCCCGACGAACAGCGGACGCTCATCTCCGCGGCCGCCCTGATCAAGCGCCTGGGCGAAGGCGACTCCTAGGCCGGCCCGAGGACTTGGGGGTCGCTCCACGCACGAGATTGCAACGCGCGGCTTCGCCGCCATCCAGATCAGCAAAAGGAATAGACCGTGACCGTGACCACCCTCGACCCGAAGACCGCGCTCATCGTCGTCGATCTTCAGAACGGCATCGTTTCGCGCCCGGCCGTGCATCCCATGGACGGTGTGGTGAAGCACGCCGCGGCGCTGACAGAAGTCTTTCGCGGACATGGCCTGCCGGTCGTGCTCGTCAACGTCGCCGGCGGTGCGCCGGGCCGGACGGAGCAGCCGCGAGGCCATCGAGAATTTCCGGCCGGCTGGACCGATCTCATCCCCGAGCTGAACCGGCAGCCGCAGGACCATGTGGTGACGAAGCACACGCCCGGCGCGTTTACGAACACAGATCTTGAAGCCCATCTGAAGGCGTTAGGGGTCACGCAGGTCGTGATCGTCGGTGTCGCCACCAGCAATGGCGTCGAGGTCACCGCACGCCAGGCCTATGAACTCGGCTTCAACGTCACCCTCGCGACCGACGCTATGACCGACTTGCACGCCGATACCCACGCCTACAGCATCACACGGGTCTTTCCGAGGATCGGCGAGACCGGCACGACGCAGGAGATCATCGATCTTCTGGAAAAGAGCGCCTGATCATGGATTGGCTTCACGACGTATCCTACCTGTTCGGCGGCGCATTTCTGGCGAACGCCGTTCCGCATTTCGTCAGCGGCATGATGGGGCAGCCCTTTCAGAGCCCGTTCGCCAAGCCGCCGGGTAAAGGTCTTTCATCCTCGACCGTGAACGTGCTCTGGGGGTTTGCGAACTTCGTCATCGCCTATCTTCTCATCGCGCGAGTGGGAAATTTCGATCTTCACGCCGCCGATCACGTCATCGCCGTGGGTGTGGGCGTTCTGCTTATCGGTGTGATGGCCGCGCGTTCGTTTGGACGGTTCCACGGCGGCAATTCGCCCACGGGCTCGTGACGGCATGGCCAGGGGCAGGTTCCGCTCGCTGAAGGTCTTCAACGATCACGTCTGGGCGGGTCCCACCGCGTCGGAGCCGATCAAGTCGCCGCTCTAGGACGGAACGAACATCATCAGGGCCGCGGCCGCCATGACGGCGGTGGCGATCCAGCCAAGCACGATCAGGGTGCGCCCGGCGGTGAAGGCGCCCATCACGGACTTTTTCGAGACCAGCAGGATGATGACGATCATCAACGGCACGGCGACGACGCCGTTGATGACCGCGCTCCAGAACAGCGCCTTCATCGGCTGGATCGGGGTGTATTCGAGCGCCACCCCGGCGATCATGGCCACGGCGATGACGCCGTAGAAGCCACGTGCGTCTGTGCTCCGGCGCTCCAGACCCTCCTTCCAGCCCATGGCTTCGGCCAGGGCGTAGGCGGCGGAGCCGGCCAGCACCGGCACGCCGATCATGCCGACGCCCAGAATGCCGAGCGCGAACAGCAGAAAGGCGAACGGGCCGGCCAGCGGGCGAAGCGCATTGGCCGCCTGGGCCGCCGTCTGGATGTCGGTGATCCCGGCGCGGTGCAGCGTCACCCCGGTGGCCAGAATGATGAAAAAGGCGGTGACGTCGGAATAGAACATGCCGCTCCAGGTATCCCAGCGGATGCGGCGCAGCTCCGTCGCCGCCTTGGGCGCGCTGGATGCCAGCAGGGCCCTGCCGCCCTGGCCCTGCATATCCTCGACCTCTTCCGAGGCCTGCCAGAAGAACAGATAGGGGCTGATGGTTGTGCCGAAGATGGCGGTGACCGTGGCCGCCGTGCCGGCGGTCAGCGGAATCTGTGGCCAGACCGTATCGAGCGCCACCTGGCCCCAGGGCACGTGAACGGTGAACAGCACCGCCGCATAGGCCAGCAGCGACAGCGTCAGCCACTTCAGATAGGCGACATAGCGGTGATAGGGCACGAAGATCTGCAAGGTCAGCGAGGCCCCGGCCAGCAGCAAGGTCATCAGGTGGCGGTCCAGGCCGGTGACCAGCTCGCAGACCTCGCCCATGGCGGCGACGTCGGCGGCGATATTCAGTGTGTTGGCGACCACCAGCAGCAGCACGACGACCCGCAGCACCGACTGCGGGAAGGCGGCCTTGATGTTCGCCGCCAAGCCCTTGCCGGTGACACGGCCGATGCGGGCGCACATGGACTGGACCGCCGCCATCAGCGGAAAGCACAGCGGCATGGTCCAGAGCATATTCAGGCCGAACTGAGCGCCGGCCTGGGAATAGGTTGCGATGCCGCTCGGATCGTCGTCGGCGACCCCGGTGATCAGGCCCGGCCCTACGCGCGCCAGGGGATGCTCACGCAGGCGGGTCCAGACGGTCTTGAGGGCCGTCGGTAGACTCAACGGCGGATTCTGACCGGAGCCAGCTCTTGGTAATCCGCCGGCTGGGAGGCTCGCGCCGCCTTAGGCGCGCGCCGGGGCGAGGGAGGCGTGTTCGTATACCCGGCGCCCCAGGCCAGGGCGACCATGAACGCGCCGAAGAACGTCAGGATGAAACCGGGCGCGACGATGTTGCCGATGGGCATAAGACCCTCCCTTATTGAGATCGGGAAAAGTCTAGGCGCCCTGGATTCCGGCGACCTTGATTTGGCTCAAGCGGGGCCGTCGCACTCAGCCGCGATCGGCGCCCGTATCGCCTTCATCCGAGAGATACAGTTCGTGCCAGAGGCCGTTCAGCACGCCGAACGCGACCGCCAGGCCGACGCCGAGGATCCAGGTGAAGTACCACATGACAGGGTTCCGATCAGTAGAGGTCTGGGTTGACGGCGAGGGCGGCGACGGTCGAGCGGCCCCACATGACCTTGAACGCCCAGGCGGTGTAGGCGAGCACGATGGGCAGGAAGACGACGGTGACGCAGAGCATGATAAACAGCGTCACCTGGCTGGACGAGGCATTCCAGACCGTCAGACTTGACCGGGGATCGATCGAGCTGGGCAGGATGAAGGGGAACATCGACAGGCCGACGGTCGAGATGATGCCGATGACCGCCAGCGACGAGCCGCCGAAGGCGGCCCACCCCCGGCGCAACCTCAGGCCGGTAACAGCTATCCAGGGGCCGACGAAGCCCAGGACGGGCGCGGTCCACATCCAGGGATGGGCCGCGAAGTTGGCCAGCCATCCGCCCGCGATGGCGATGCTCTGTGTCGCTGGAGGATTGGAGGGGCCGGCGAGGTCCGCCGCGCCCTCGATGCGAAAGCCCATATGGCCGAGCAGGACGAAGACATAGCCGAAGCCGAACAGGACGGAGGCCAGCACGGCGGCGACGGTCCCGATGTTGAGGGCGCGATCGGCGACCGCGCCGCGCTCAGCCTTCATGCCCAGCCAGGCGGCGCCGTGGGTGACCAGCATAGCCACCGACAGCAGACCACAGAGCAGAGTGAAGGGGGTGAAGAGGCCGAGGAATCCGCCCTCATAGTGTGTGCGCAGATCGCCATCCAGGTGGAAGGGCAGGCCCTGCAGCACGTTGCCGACGGCGACGCCGAAGACAAGTGCGGGGGCGAAACCGCCGACGAAGAGGGCCCAGTCCCAAACGGTCCGCCAGGTCTTGCCCGGCCGTTTCGAGCGGTACTTGAAGCCCACCGGCCGCAGGATCAGCGAGGCCAGCACCGCGAACATCGCCAGGTAGAAACCCGAAAAGCTGACTGCATAGACGAACGGCCAAGCCGCGAAGATCGCCCCGCCACCCAGGATGAACCACACCTGGTTGCCCTCCCAGGTCGGACCGATGGTGTTGATGACCATACGCCGCTCGCCATCGTTACGGGCCACGAAGGGCAGGAGGGCGGCCACGCCCAGGTCGAAACCGTCTGTAAGGGCGAACCCGATCAGCAGCACCCCCATAAGACCCCACCAGATGACGCGCAGGGTCGGATAGTCGATGGGAAGATCCATGATCTCAGCTCCTCATTCGGCGGGGGCTGGCGCGGGCGCCGGCCCCCGGTGGCCGGGCGCGCCCGGCGGGTCGATCAGGTCTTCGTGGGCGCCGTAGGGGCCACGCCGAATGAACCGGACCATCAGGCCCACCTCGACCACCGCCAAGGTCCCGTAGAGCGCGGTGAAGCCGATGATCGTGGTCCAGATCTGCGGAACGGTCAGGCTGGACGCGCCCAGGAAGGTGGGCAAGACGCTATCGACCGCCCAGGGCTGGCGTCCGAGCTCGGCCAGCAGCCAGCCGGACTCAACGGCGATCCATGGCAGCGGCATCATCACCACGGCCAGCAGCAACAGCCACCGGGTCTGGTGTCGCCGCAGGGTCACCATCAGGAAGGCCGCGGCGAAGAATGCGATGAAGGCGAAACCGATGGCGGCCATGATGCGGAAGACCACGAACAGTACCGGCACATCGGGCACCGTGTCCCAGGCCGCCTTCTGGATCAGCGCCGGGCTGGCGGTGCGAGGATCGGCGACATACCGCTTCAGCAACAGGCCATAGCCCAGGTCGCGTTTGTGCGCCTCGAACTGCGCCCGCGCCGCGACGTCGTTCGGCGAGGCGCGCAACCGCTGCACGGCGTCATAGGCCTGGACCCCGGACTCGACCCGCACCTCCGCGGTCGCCACCAGGGGCAGAATGCCTTCGACCTGGCGGTCCAGGCTGCGGGTGGCGATCAGGCCCAGCACATAGGGGATTTTGATCGCCGCGTAGGTGGTGTGGGTCTTCATGTCGGGAAAGCCAAAGGCGGTCAGGCCGGCCGGCGCGGGCTCGGTGTTCCACATGGCCTCGAGCGCGGCCAGCTTCATCTTCTGATTGTCGGTCAGGGCGTAGCCGGAGGCATCGCCCAGTACGACGACCGACAGCGACGAGGCGAGGCCGAAGGCAGCCGCCACCGTCATCGAGCGTTTGGCCACCTCCGGCCACTTGCCGCGCAGCAACATGAGCGCCGAAACGCCGAACACGAAGGCCGAGGCGGTGACATAGCCGGCGCTGACCGTGTGCACGAACTTGGCCTGGGCCACCGGATTGAGCAGCACCGCGCCGAAGTCGACCACTTCCATGCGCATGGTCTGGGGGTTGAAGGCCGACCCCACCGGGTTCTGCATCCAGCCGTTGGCGATCAGGATCCACAGGGCCGACAGGTTGGAGCCCAGCGCCACCATGACGGTGGTGAGCAGGTGCATGGGCTTGGACAGCTTTTCCCAGCCGAAGAACATGACGCCGACGAAGGTGGCTTCGAGGAAGAAGGCCATCAGGCCCTCGATGGCCAGCGGCGCGCCGAAGACGTCGCCGACATAGTGCGAGTAGTAGGACCAGTTGGTGCCGAACTCGAACTCCATGGTCAGGCCGGTGGCGACGCCGAGCACGAAGTTGATGCCGAACAGGGTCGCCCAGAAGCGCGTGATGGTCCGCCAGATCGGCCGGTTGGTCATCACATAGACGCTCTCCATGATCACCAGCATGAAGGCCAAGCCGAGCGTCAGCGGCACGAACAGGAAGTGATAGAGGGCGGTCAACGCGAACTGAAGGCGCGACAACTCGACAACGGCGAAATCCATGGGCCGGCTCCCGAAAGTTCGCCGCGGATGTCGCAGCAAGGCCGGTGCCGGGCATTGAGCCAGATCAAGGACGCGGCCGCACGCTGAGGTCAGGGATCGGCTATGCTACGAGCCCTGACTCCTCATGCCGCGCCGCCTGGCGGCGGGTCGCTCCTGCGGACCGCCGTCGACCCCGCCACCGGGCTTATGCGTCTCGCCTCGGCGGCCGTGGTGGTCGATACCGTCATCGCCGTAGTTTTCGCCGCCGCTCTCGCTGGCGCCATCGTCCGGTTGCCGCGCGGCCCGACGGTTTTCGGCCCGTGGCTGATCCTGCTGGCGGCCGCCGCACTGGCCCGCGCCCTCTGCGGATGGGCGGCCCTGCGCTGTTCGGCCCAGGCCGCGCTGATCGTCAAATCGAACCTGCGCCGCCAGGTGCTGACGGCCGCTTTCGGCGCCCTTGCGGGGCGCGCCCTGGCTGGCGAGACCGCCGCGGCCGCGATCGACGACGTCGAGGCCATCGACGGTTATGTCGTTCGTTACCTGCCCGCGCGGGCAGCCGCGAGCGTTGGACCCATCGTCATCCTGGCCTGCGCCGCCCTGGCCAGCCCGATCGCCGCCGGCCTGATGCTGGCGACCCTGGCGCCGTTCATCCTGCTGATGATCCTCGCCGGCACGGCCGCCGCCGAAGCCTCGAGGCGTCAGCTCGACGCCCTGACCCGGCTGTCGGGGGTTTTCGCCGACCGGGTCCGGGCGCTTCCGCTGCTGCTGGCCTTTCAGGCGGAAGACCGCGCGACCGAGCAGGTGGCCCGCGCCGCTCGTCAGGTCAGCGTCCGGACCCTGGCCGTGCTGAAGATAGCCTTCGTCTCGTCGGCCGGCCTGGAGTTCTTCGCGGCGCTCTCGGTGGCGCTGGTGGCGGTCTATGCGGGCTTCAGTCTGCTGGGCCTTCTGCCGTTCAATCTGCCGGAAGGCCTGACGTTCGAGCGGGCTTTGTTCGTTCTGGCCCTGGCGCCGGAATTCTATGCGCCGATGCGGCGGCTCGCGGGCGCCTATCACGAGCGGCAGCTGGGCGAGGCCGCCGCGGAAAACCTGCAGGCCTTGCTTGCCGCGCCCATGGTCGCCGTCGCCCAGACCGCCGGACCGACCGCGCCACCGGCCATCCAATTCACCAAGGTCGTCGCCGGCTTCGCGGACGAGCCGGATCTGCGCATCGGCCCGATCGACTTTACGGCCGCGCCCGGTTCGATCACGGCGCTGATGGGCCCGACCGGCTCGGGCAAAACCACGCTCTTGCGTCTGCTGGTTGGCGAGGCGGCCCTGGTCAGCGGGACGCTGGCCGTTGACGGGCAGACCCTGACCGAGGCTGGCGCCTTTACGCCGTCGATCGCCTGGGCGGGCCAGGCTCCGGCGATCCTGCCGGGCGGGCTGGGCTGGAACATCGCCCTCGCGGCGCCGGGCAGTTCGGCCGGCGCGATCGAAAGGGCGGCGAGCCAGGCCGGGCTTGCCGAAGTGATCCTGCGCCGCGGCGGCCTTGACGCCGATCTTGACGAACGCGGCGGCGGCCTGTCCGGCGGCGAGCGGCGGCGTGTCGGTCTGGCGCGGGTCTTCCTGAAGAATGCGCCGATCCTGGTGCTGGACGAACCCACCGCCGACCTGGACTCCGAGTCCGAGGCGGCGATGATCGTCGCCATCCGCCAGGCCTCCCGTGGGCGGACGGTGCTGATGGCCACCCATTCCGAGCGGCTGGCGGCCATCGCCGATCAGGTCGTGCGCCTGTGACGGCGTCCGCGTCGCCCATCCGCGCGCTGGTGCGCCAGGAGCAGCGGCGCCAGGCCTCCCGAATGGCGATCGCCGCCGCGTCCGCGGCCGGCGCCGCCGCGGCGGCGGTTGCGCTGCTCGGCCTCTCCGGCTGGTTCCTCGCCGGGGCGGCCGTGGCCGGCGCGTCCGGGTCGGCTGCGATCATGGCTTTCAACTATCTGCTGCCCAGCGCCGCGATCCGCTTCCTGGCCATTGCGCGCACCGGTCTTCGCTATAGCGAGCGGCTGGTCGGCCACGCCGCGGCGCTGAAGGCGCTGGCGGAGATCAGGCCAACCCTGTTCGCCGGCCTCGCGGCCGCGCCGGTCGACCAGGCGCTCGGCCTGTCGTCCGGCGAAGCGACCGCGCATCTCGTTCAGGACGTCAACGCCATCGAGACCCTGTTTGTGCGCCAGTCCGCGGCCTGGGCGGGCGTGGCATCGATCCTGGTGGCCATGGCGCTGGCCGCCCTGGTGAACCCCTGGGCGGCTCTGGTGGTGCTCGCCGCCTTCGCCATCCAAGTCTCGCTGGGCGCCTGGATCGGCCGCAACCGCTCCCGCGACCCGGCCGGCGAAGCCCTGCGCGCCGCGGGCGCCTTGAAGGACGGCGTGCAGGCCTATGCCGCCGCCTCGGCGGAACTGCGCTGTTACGGCCTTGTCGAAGCCGCCGTCGACGACCTGATGCGCTTTGACGCGCGGCTTGGAGCGGCCCGACGCCGCAGCTGGAACGCCATGGCCGAGATGGGCGCCCTGCAGCCGGCGCTGACCGGCGTTGCGGCGGCGGGGGTGCTGGCGCTGTGCAGCCACGCCTCGCCAGCCATGGCCGCGCTGGCCGGACTCGCCACGGTCGTGGCCCTCGAAGGCGCCGGCGGTCTGCTTCAGGCCTTCGATCAGGCCGGCGCGGTGCAGGTCGCGGCCGAACGCCTCGACGGCGTTCTGGCGGCCCCGCCGGTCCAGTGGGGCACTGTCCAGGCGGACTGGCGGCCAGGTATCACGCTCGGACTGGGCGACCAGGTCCATCGGCTGAATCCTGGCGAGCATTGGGCCGTGACCGGGCCGTCGGGCTCGGGGAAAACGCGGCTGCTCGAGATCCTGGTCGCGCTGCGGGACGCCGGGCCGGACGAGATCCTGTTGGGCGGGCGGCGACCGGACGCTCTCGGCCCGCAGGCCTGCCGGGCGCTCTTCGCCTATGCGCCCCAGGACGCCCGCATGATCAGCGGAACGGTGCGCGAGAACCTGGCGCTCGCCGATCCGGGCGCCTCGGATGCAGCGATGCTGGCCGTCTTGGGCGTCGCGCAACTCGCGGAGAAGATCGCCCGCTTGCCGGAAGGCCTGGACGCCTGGATCGGCGAAGGCGGCGCAAGGCTGTCCGGCGGCGAGCGTCGGCGCCTGTCCCTGGCGCGCGCGCTTCTCCGGCCTGCGCCCTGGCTCCTGCTTGACGAGCCGACAGAGGGACTGGACGCCGCGACCGAGGCCTGTCTGGTCGCGGCCTTGGCGTCGCATCTGGCCCGCACCGGCCAGGGGCTTATCCTGGTCAGCCACCGACAGGCGCCGCTTGGCCTCTGCGATCGGCGCATTGATCTCTCGGCCCAGCCAGACTCGGACCTGCCGCCGGCGACGAGCGAAAGCGACTCAGAAGCCGACCTGGCCGCCCGCGATCACGCCCGAGGCGTCGTGATGGTTGGTTGATCCCGATCAAGGTGCGTATCGTCCCGCGGGCCACTATGGGGATATACACAGCCCTGGGAGAGTTCACATGACTCCGCGCGAAGACGAACAGCTAATAACCGACACCGGCAGCGAGATGGGCTTCGGTGTCCAGGTCATTCTGGGCTTTTTCCTGGTTGTCGCCTTCTGCTCGCTGGCATGGCTGCTGGTCGGGAATCACTAAGGGTTACATTGGCTAGGTGATGGATCGCCATGTCCGATGGGGTCTTCCGGGCCCCAGGCGGTGCCTCGCATACAAGCGCCGACCTCAGTTTCCGCTCACTAGGGACTCGGCCTTATCTATCTGAAAATTTGGCTCTTTTGGGGTGGTTGGCCTCGACGTCGGAGATCAACGCCTCGGACATGGCGGTGACGCGGTCGATGAAGACATCGCGCTCCCGGCCGGTCAGAGGATCATTGCGGATCAGGCGCTCGACCAGGAAGCCGATCAGCCGGCCCGCTCAGGCCCGCTCCGGGATGATTACGGTCATGCTCTCATAGCCGTGGACAAAGGAGGAATAGGTGCGGGTCGGCTCGCCGACCAGCTGGATCACCGGGAAACGCTTGAGGATCTCTTCCCAGATGATGCCGAGCTGCATCTCGGCGACGCGGTTGCCGACGCAGCGGTGGATGCCGAAGCCGAACGACATGTGATGGCGCGGCCGTTCGCGCTCGATGTCGAAGGTGTTGGGCTCTTCGATCACCGCCTCGTCGCGGTTGCCCGAGATGTACCACATGACCACCCGCTCGCCCTTCTTGATGGTCTTGCCGCCCACCTCGATGTCGCGGGTCGCAACCCGGCTCATGTGGGCCAGCGGTGTTTGGTAGCGAATGGTCTCGGAGACCATGGGCAGGATCAGGCGGTCCGGATCGGCGCGCAGCTTGGCGTACTGGTCGGGGTTCTTGTTCAGCGCGTAGACGCTGCCCGAGATGGTGTTGCGGGTGGTGTCGTTGCCGCCGATGATCAGCAAAACCACGGTGCCCTGGTACTCTTCCGGCGTCATGGTCCGGGTGGCGGGGTTGTGGGTCAGCATCGAGACCAGGTCGATGCCGGGCTCGGCGTTGACCCGCTGGTTCCACAGCTCGCCGAAGGCGGCGAAGCATTCGAAGGCCGACTCGGCCTTGTCTTGCCAGCTCTTCACCGGCCCATGGCCCGGCATGTTGGTGAACATGTCCGACCAGTGGGTCAGCTTGCGCCGGTCCTCGAACGGGAAGTCGAAGAGCGTGGCCAGCGTCATCGCCGTCAGCTCCTTGGAGACCAGGTCGACCCAGTCGAATTCCTTGCCGATGGGCAGGGAGTCCAGGATCTCGCCGGCCCGCTGGCGCACCAGGGGCGACATCTTGGCGATATTGGCCGGGGCGACGGTCGGGCTGACCGCCTTGCGGTGCACGCTGTGCTCCGGCTCGTCCATGGTGATGAAGCCGGCGCCGCCCTTGCGGCGCGGGCGACCCATCGCCGCGAAGATCTTTTCCTGCTCCTCCATCGCCTTGCGGTTCGGCAGCCCGATGCCGTCGGCCGAGGAGAAGGCCTCGTGGTTGGTGTCCACGGTCATGATGTCGTCCCAACGTGTGATCGACCAATAGGGGCCGAACTCGCTCTCGGCGGTGAAATGCACCGGGTCCTCAGCCCGCAGCCGCTCGAAATAGGGCCAGATGGTATCGGCCTGGAATCGCTCGACCTTGGCCGGATTGATTTCGGCCAGCGGCGTGGCGAGCGCCTCGGCGGCGTCCGACTCGGCGTCGACCTTCACGGCGATGTTCATGGACTCATCCTCAAATGATGGCGTGCGGCCATGCGTCGGCCTTTGCACGCAACATTCACGCGGCGTCAGTTGATGTCAATTGCCGTTGACTTAACAGAACGCTTTTGGACGTTCCCCAAAACCCCTACGGCCTGAACTGCAACGCGCGTGGCGTCAGCGCCGCCGGCTGCGAGATGATGCGGAAGGCGTTTTCGGCCCATTCGCAGACCCAACGGCGGGTGTCGCGCGGGTCGATCATCTCCTCCATCTGAAAGCGGTTCAGCGGACCGACCGGACCCCGGGCGCTTTCGATGCGGGCATTGATCTCGGCGCGCAGGGCGGCGGGATCGGCGGCCTCGGCCAACTGGCGCTTGTAGGCCGCCTCGATGCCGCCCTCGGGCGGGATGCCGCCGGCGTCGGCGGCCGGCCAGACCACGCGCGGGCTGACGCCGGAGCGGGGCGTCGCATAGTTGTTGCCGGCGACGCCGAAGCTGCGGCGCATGATCACCGTGAAGATCGGCACCTGCGTCTGCGCAAAGGCGATCATCCATTCGCCGCCCTTGCGGATGGTCCCGGCGATCTCGTGCTCCAGACCGACGGCGAAACCCGGATTATCGACCAGGTTGAGCACCGGAATGTGGAAGAGGTCGCAGACGTCGAGATGGCGGGTGAGCTTGTCGCAGCCGTCCGCGGTCAAGGCCCCGCCGTTCAGATGCCGGCTGTCCGAGGCGATGACGCCGAGCGGATAGCCGTTGAAGCGCACGAAGCCGGTGATCTGGTCCGTGCCCCACAAGGGGCCGATCTCGAAGAAGGAGCCCTTGTCGGCCATCAGCCGGATGGCCCGGCGCATGTCGAAAGTGGTGGTGCGCTTGCGCGGCACGATGGTGAACAGTTCCTCCTCGCGCCGGTTGGCGGGATCGTCTGTGGATCGCGGGACCACCGGCGGCGCCTCATAGACGCTCGACGGCAGGTAGGAGAGGAAGCGCCTGGCCTGGGCCACGGCGTCCTCTTCGGTCTCGGCCAGGTTGTCGACCGAGCCGTTGCGGCAATGGATGCGCCAGTCGCCCAGATCCTCCTTGGTGATGTCGTAGCCCATGGCGTGGCTGACCACCGGCGGGCCGGCGACGAACAGCTGGGCTAAGTCGCGCACCATGACCGAGAAGTGGCCGAGCACCGCCTTGGCGGCCCCGATGCCGACGACGCTGCCGAGCAGCAGGTTGACCACCGGAACCTGGCCCAGCTGTTCGGCGAACATGGACGAGCCGAGGTGGCCGGGCAGGAAGGAGCCGCCGCCGCCGGAGACGCGCGGTCGTCCCGCCGTGATGGCCCCGGCGCTTTCCTTGGCGGCGCTTTCGCCGGTGCGGGCTTGTGCTGGCACCATGGAGGCGACGCTGCCGCCGCCGGACGAGCCGTCCAGCAGCCGCACCGACGGGCAACGCATGGTCAGCGACAGCCGGTCGAGATAGCCGCTCTTGGCGCCGATCGAGCCGTCCGAATGGCCGCCGCGCGAGGTGAAGTCGTCGGCGCAGACCACGGCGGGCCGCGCTTCGATCGCACCCCAGCCGCCGACATGGTTGGCGGGCGTGAAGTCGGCAACGCGGCCCTCGTCGTCATAGCTGGCGAAGCCCGCCAGGCTGCCCACCTCGCGGAAGCTGCCCTCGTCGAGCAAGAGGTCGATCCGTTCGCGGCAGGTCAGCTTGCCGCGGTCGCGCTGGCGCACGACGCCGGGATCGGTCGAGCCGGGCGCGAAACGGTTGTGGGCGATCGCCTGCAGCGCACCGACCTCGGCCAGCATCGGCGCCCAGGAGTCTTCGCCGTATTCGCGCGGCCCCGACGCGACCCCGCCGCTGGGCGCTATGGTCGCCACGATCTGGCCCGCGGCGACGGTCGCGCCGACCTCATGGGGCTCGATGGCGCCGACCACGCCGGCGCAAGGCGCGGTGACCGCGGTCTCCATCTTCATGGCGCTGACCACCATCAGGGTGTCGCCGGCGGCGACGGTGGCGCCGGGCTCGACGCTGATCTCGATGACGTCGCCCGGCATCGGGCACTCGACGCCTTCCTCGCCGTCCGGGACGGTGAGCGAGATGGTGGAGGGCTGGGCGACCGGGGTCGCGGTCCGGCCGCCGCCCAGGGCCGCTGCCTGCTGCTCGAACAGGGCGAGCGCGCCAGATGGGGCAGGGGCCGCGGCCGGCGTCGCCAGCTCGGGGTGTTCGGCCAAGAGCGTGGTGCGCGCGTCGCCGGCGCGGAGCTCAGGGTTGGCGAGGATGGCGCGCAGCTGGCCGAGATTGGTCGGCAGTCCCTGGATCTGGAACTCGTCCAGCGCCCGCAAAGTGCGGTCGAGCGCCGAGGCCAGGCTGTGGCTCGAATTGGACTGGCCGATCAGCTTGGCGAACATCGGATCGAACCGCGGCGGCGGGACCAGGCCGAGATAGCCGCAGGAATCGACGCGCACGCCCGGTCCGGTCGGTTCCTTGTAGCCAGTGATCGTCCCGGGCCCGGTGGCCGCGATCCGCGCCTGCACCGCAAAGCCGCGCGGCTCCAGGGCGGCGCGGTCGGCGAGGCCGAGCGCCTTCAGGGTCTCGCCGGCGGCGATGCGAAACTGCGCCTCGACCAGGTCGACGCCGGTGACCTGTTCGGTGACCGTGTGCTCGACCTGGATGCGCGGATTGCACTCGATGAAATAGTGCTTGCCGGCCTCCGGATCGACCAGGAACTCGACCGTGCCGGCGTTCACGTAACTGGCGGCGCGCGCCAGCTTGATGGCGTCGGCCAGGATCCGCGCGCGCAAGGCCTGGTCCAGGCCGGGCGCCGGGGCGATCTCGACCACCTTCTGGTTCCTCAGCTGAACCGAACAGTCGCGCTCATAGAGATGGACGATGTCGCCATGGGCGTCGGCCAGGATCTGCACCTCGATATGGCGCGGCCGTTGGACCAGCTTTTCCAGGAAGACCGCGCCGTCGCCGAACGCGGCCTGCGCCTCGCCGCGGCAGCGCGCGAAGGCGGCCGCCATTTCGTCGGGGCCCGAGACCGCGCGCATGCCGCGCCCGCCGCCGCCGGCCGAGGCCTTCAGCATGACCGGATAGCCGAGCGCGCTGGCGTCCGCCTCGGCCTCCTCGACCGTGGCCAGGAGCGTGCTGCCAGGCACGACGGGGATTCTCAAGGTCGCGGCGAGGTCGCGCGCCCGGGTCTTGTCGCCGAACAGCGCCAGCGCGTCCGGGCCGGGCCCGATGAAGGTCAGGCCGGCGTCGGCGCAGGCGCGCGCGAAGGCGGCGCTCTCCGACAGGAAGCCGTAGCCGGGATGCACGGCGTCGCAGCCGGTGGCCTCCGCCGCCGCGACCAAGCCGGCGATGTCCAGATAGGCCGCCACCGGATCGGCCGAATCCGCCAGCGCACGCGATTGCGTCGCCGCGCGCACATGCAGCCCCAGCCCATCGGCCGGCGCATAGATGCTGACCGTCTCCACCCCCAGCCCGGCGGCGGCCCTTGCAATCCGAACCGCGATCTCACCCCGGTTGGCGATCAGCACACGCTTGAACACGAACGACCCCCTAGAAACGTTTTCGCCACGTTGCGGGCTGCCGGGACCGCGTGCAAGCGCATCTGTTTTAATCCGTCATCCCCCGCTGTAGTGGCGAAGCCGCGGAATGCGGGGGACCCATGAACACTCACGTACGACGGCGATCATGGGTGGCCTGGACAAGCCGGGCCATGACGGATCTTGACTGGCCGCGGCCTACCGCCCCTCGAATTTCGGTGCGCGCTTTTCGCGGAAAGCGGCGATGCCTTCTCTCGCGTCGTGGCTGGGGTTGGTGATCATGACGGCCATCTGGGCGTCGGCCATGGAGGCTTCCAGGCCGACATCCATGGCCTTTTCCATCATCATCTTGCTCAGGCGCACGGCCAGCGGCGCCTTGGCGGCCAGGGCTTCGCAGAAGGCCAGGGTGCGGATCTCCAGGTCGTCGTCGACGACCACCTCGGTGACCAAGCCAAGGCGTTCGGCCTCGGGCGCCGGGTAGATCTCGTGCAGCAGGGTCATCTTCAGCGCCCGGTCCAGGCCCATGGCGCGGGGGAAGAGCCAGGCGCCGCCCTCGTCGGGCAGCAGGCCGGCCTTGTTGCTGGTGTCGCCCAGCTTGGCGGAGTGGGCCGCGAAGCGGAAATCGCAGCCCATGGCCAGCGCCAGGCCGCCGGCGACGGCATATCCGCGGATCATCGCCACCGACGGCTTGTCCAGCCGCCGCAGCGCCAGCACCACCGCCTGCATGCCCTCGCGCATCTGCCGGCCATGGCCCATGGGCGTCGCGGCGACCGGCGGGCGAGCCTCGCCGTCGCGGTCGCCGCCGGAAAGGTCGCCGCCAGTGCAGAAGGCCCGCTCGCCGCTTCCGGTGAGCAAAAGCGCGCGCAGGCTGTCGTCGTCGCGGAAGGCGGCTATGGCCGTCAGCAGGTCCTCGCACATGCGGTCGGAATAGGCGTTCATCACGCCTGGACGGTTGAGCGTGATGCGCGCGACGTGCGGCCGAACCTCGTCGCAGATCAGCGTGCGATAGTCGGCGGCGAACTCAGCGGGCATTGAACACCGGGGCGGTCTTGGTGACGAAGGATGCGGCGGCCGCCTTGTGGTCGTCCGTCATCATGGTGCGCACCATGTGGGTGGATTCCAGCTCCAGCACCGCGCCCAGGGTGCCGGTCTGGGCGGCGTTCAGGTTCTTCTTCATATAGCCGACGGCGAGCGTCGGCAGGCCGGCCAGGCGGCGCGCAAAGTCGGCCGCGGCCTGCTCCAACTCGGGATAGGGCACGGCCTTGTTGACGATGCCAAGCGCCAGCGCCTCGGCGCCGGTGATGACGTCGGCGGTGAAATAGAGCTCGCGCGCCTTGGCCGCGCCGACCAGCTGGGTCAGGAAGTATGAGCCGCCATAGTCGCCCGACAGGCCGACCTTGGAGAAGGCGGTGGTGAGCTTGGCGTCGTCGGCGGCGATGCGCAGGTCGCAGGCCAGCGCGATGGAGAGGCCCGCGCCGGCCGCCGCCCCGGGAATGACGGCGAGCGTTGGCTTGGGCATCTCGTGCAGAATGCGGCAGACGTCGGCGGACTGGCGAAGACCATAGGCCCGGGCCTCCAGGCTGAAGCTGTTGGACGAAGAATCGCCGCGCTCGGCGGCCTGGGCGAAACCCTTGACGTCGCCGCCGGCGCAAAAGGCCCGGCCGGCGCCGGTGATCACCACCACGCGCACGTTGCGGTCGGCGGCCAGCCGGTTGACCGCCTCGGACAGCGCGGCCTGCATCTCGCCGGTGAGCGCATTGCGCGCCTCCGGCCGGTTCATGGTCAGGGTGGCGACGCCATCGGCGAAGGTCTCAATCAGTTGGTCGGTCATGGGTTGTTTCCTCGCTTTGAGGAAAATGAACGCCATCGCGGCCGAAAGCGCCAGCGCAAAGTCCGGCGCCCTTGCGTCAGCGCAGCGCTACGCCGGGCAGGGTCCCGTCGGCCCGCCATTCAGCCAGCACCTCGAAGAACTTCAGCGGTCCCGCGCCGTACATGTCGGAGAAGAAGCCGCTGCGGTTTCCGACCGCGCCTTCCGAATTGTAATAGCCGGGCGTGCACTCGGTATAGAAGCGCTGGCCCAGCCGGGCCAGGCCGCGCACCTCCTCGACATAGGCCTCCTCGGCCTCCGGCGTCGGCTCCAGCACCCGCGCGCCCTTATCCCGCGCCTGGCTGACCATATAGGCCACGTGGTCGGCCTGTTCGTTCAGGGCCTGGGGCACGGAGATGGTGATGGCGGTCTGGGTGAAGCCCAGGAAGAAGCAGTTCGGGAAGCCGTGGCTGGTCAGCCCGTGCAGGGTGCGCAGGCCCTCGGCCCAATGGTCGGTGAGGGTGCGGCCATCGCGGCCGATGATCTCGTAGCCGGCGCGGCGGGTATAGGAGGTCCCCACCTCGAAGCCGGTGGCGAAGATCAGGCAGTCGACCTCGTATTCGCGCCCATTGGCGATAACGCCGTGTGCGGTCAGGCCCTCGACGCCCTTGCCGCTGGTGTCGACCAGATGGACGTTCGGTCGGTTATAGGTCTGCAGGTATTCGTCGTGGAAGCAGGGCCGCTTGCAGAACTGCCGATACCAGGGTTTCAGCAGCGCGGCGGTCTCGGGATCCTCGACCAGGGCGTCCACTCGCGCGCGCACCTGGTTCATCTTGCGATAGTCGGCCAGCGCCATGACCTCGGCGCGCTCGGCGCCGGTCAGGTGGCGGCCGAGCTTGCGGGCGATCTGCTTGGCCGCCGTGCCCGTCACATTGCGGAAGATGTCCGTCCAGCCGTCATGGACCAGATCCTCGTCCTGGTCGCCGCCGGCGACGAGGATGTTGAAATTGTCCTGCCGCCGCCGCTGCCAGCCGGGCGTCAGCGATGCCGCCCATTCTGGGTCGGTGGGCGCGTTGTTGCGCACGTCGACGGAGGAGGGGGTGCGCTGGAAGACGTAAAGCTCCTTGGCCCATTCGCCCAGGTGCGGGACGCACTGGATGGCCGTGGCGCCGGTACCGATGATGCCGACGCGCTTGTCCTTCAGGCCCGTCAGGCCGCCGGAGGAGTCGCCGCCGGTATAGGCATAGTCCCAGCGGCTGGTGTGGAAGGTGTGGCCCTTGAAGTCGTTGATGCCGGGGATGCCGGGTAGCTTCGGCCGGCTCAGGGGCCCGTTGGCCATGGCCACGTACTGGGCGGTGAAGCGATCACCGCGCGAGGTCGAGATGATCCAGTGGCCGGCGGCCTCGTCCCAGCGCATCTCGCTGACCGCGGTCTGTAACAGCGCCTGGTCATAGAGCCGGTAATGCCGACCGATCGCGCGGCTGTGCTCGAGGATCTCCGGCGCGAAGGAGTATTTGTGCTTCGGCATGTAGCCGAGCTCTTCCAGGAGCGGCAGGTAGCAGTAGCTCTCCACGTCGCACATGGCGCCGGGATAGCGGTTCCAATACCAGGTGCCGCCGAAGTCGCCGCCGCTCTCCACCATGCGGATGGATTCAAGGCCCGCCTCGCGCAGGCGCGCGCCCATCAGCAGGCCGCCGAAGCCGCCGCCGATGATGGCCACCTCGACATGGTCGAACACCGGCTCGCGCGTGAAGCCCGGCTCGACATAGGGGTCGTCGATATAGTGGGAGAACTCGGCCTTGACCTCGACATACTGGCCGATGCCGTCGCCGCGCAGCCGCTTGTCCCGCTCGGCCAGGTATTTGGCGTGCAGCGCCTCCGGATCGAACTCGATCTCGCCGACAACGGCGGCGATTTCCGGATTGATGGTCATGGCGTCCTCGTTCTTCAGCCCAGGACGAAATGCTTGTCGAGTTCGCCGCGGATGGATTGCATGTGGGTGTAGTATTGCAGGAAGCCGCCGTTGTAGTTGCCGTCCTGGCGGCGGTTGAACTCGCCCTCGAAATTGTAATAGCCCGGCGTGCAGTCGCTGTTGCGGCTGGTCTTGCCGCGGTGGGCGATCACCTCCTGCACCCACCATTCCTCGGTCTCGGGACTGACGTCGATCTCGGCCGCGCCGCGTTCGCGGGCCAGCGCGATGCACTCGGCGATGTGGTCGCCTTGCGTCTGCAACATGAAGGTCAGGTTGAACTGGAACGAGGCCTGGTAGCCGCCCATGATGAACAGGTTGGGATAGCCATGGGTGTGCACGCCGAACAGGGTGCGCAGGCCGTCTGAATAGGTCTCGTTGATCTCGCGGCCGTCCTTGCCCCGGATCTCGTTATAGATGCCGGTCTTCTGCACCTCGAAACCGGTGGCGTAGATCAGAAGGTCGAGCGGATAGGTCTGGCCTTCGAACACCGGCCCCTCGGGCGCGATCTCGGTGATCCCCTTGCCCTTGGTGTCCACCAGATGGACGTTGGGCAGGTTGTAGGCGGGCAGATAGTCGTCGTCGAAACACGGCCGCTTGCACATGAACATGTACCAGGGCTTCAGCGCCTCGGCGGTGGCCTTGTCCTGAACGATCTCCTCGATGCGTGCGTGGATGCGCATCATGTGGTCGATATTGTCGTTCTCCTGGCGGCGGATCTTCTCCTCGCGCGACAGCATGTCGAGCTCGGCCTTCTTCTCCAGGTCGAGGTCGCGACCCTTCAGATGCTTCTGCCGCCGCGCCTGCTGCCAGCCCGGCTGCAGCTTGGCCTGCCAGGCCGGATCGGTGGGCCGGTCGTTGCGCAGGTCGATGCCGGACGGCGTGCGCTGGAAGACGTAGAGCGCCTTCGCCGCCTTGGCCAGGCGCGGGATGGCCTGTACGGCCGAGGCGCCGGTGCCGATGATGCCGACCACCTTGTCGGCCAGGCCGGAGAGGTCGTCCCTGGTATAGGCATAGTCCCAGCGCGAGGTGTGGAAGGAATGGCCGGCGAAGCTCTCCATTCCCTGAATTTTCGACAGCTTCGGCTTCGACAGGGTGCCGTTGGCGCAGATGACGAACCGGGCCTTCATGGCGTCGCCGCGATCGGTGCGCAGGGTCCAGAGCTTTTCCGCATCGTCCCACACCGTCGAGGTGACGGTGGTGCGGAAGACGGCCAGGTCATAGAGGTCGTAGCGCCGCGCGATCGCCTGGCAGTGGGCGAAGATCTCCGGCCCCTTGGCGTAGAGGCGCGATGGCACGACGTTCATCTCGTCCAACAGCGGCAGATAGTCATAGGCCGGCACGTCGCAGGCCGCGCCCGGATAGCGGTTCCAGTACCAGGTGCCCCCGACATCGGCGCCGCGCTCGACGATGCGGATGCTCTCGACGCCGCGTTCACGTAGGCGCGCCGCGGTCAGCAGCGCGGAAAAGCCGCCGCCGATGAATAGGCACTCGACCGTGTCGGTGATGGGCGCCCGTGCCTCGCCGTCATCGGCGTAGGGATCGACCTCGTACTTGGCCAGTTCGCCGGTCAGGTCGGAGGTGTACTGCGCCGTGCCCTGCGGCCGGTATTTCAGCCGCAGATCGCGCGCCTCGGCGAACTTCTCCTTGATGCCCTCATAATAGGCCTGCTCGACCCCACTGACCGCCGTCGGCTCTTCCATGGCCGTCCTCCCGTTATCTTTCCGGTCAGGTTGCGGTCTTGAGCCGTCGCGCGCAAGGGCCGAGCCCGATAAGTCGTCCGTGTCGCCGCCATTGGCGACGCCATAACTGAACAGGGCCGGGTCCCGTCGAGCCGCGAAAGCGTCCGATAAAGTCGCAGGCAGCCACACTGGCGGCCTAGTCGCGGCGGTCGCTCGTCTCTAAAACACGGCACGGCCCGTCAAATGGAGGATGAGATCATGTCGAATGAAGTCAGAGTGGCCGGCGTCGGGATGATCCCCTTCACGAAGCCGGGCGCCAGCGAAACCTACAACATCATGGGCGAGAAGGCGGCGGCCGCGGCCTTCAAGGATGCCGGTCTGCCCTATTCCGCCGCGCAGCAGGTTTACGTCGGCTACGTCTACGGCGACTCGACGGCCGGTCAGACCGCGGTCTATGGCCTTGGTCTGTCGGGCGTGCCGATCATCAATGTGAACAACAATTGCGCGACCGGCTCGTCGGCGCTGTTCCTGGCCCGCCAGGCTGTCGAGAGCGGCGCCGTGGAGTGCGCCCTGGCCCTGGGCTTCGAGGAGATGCGCCCAGGCGCGCTCGGCGCGACCTTCAACGACCGCCCGAGCCCGATGGCGCGCTTCGCCACGGAAATGGTCGGCATCCAGGACTTCGACCCCAAGGCGCCCGGAGCGGCCCAGTTCTTCGGTGGCGCCGGCCGCGAATATGCCGAGAAGTACGATACGCGGCGCGAGACCTTCGCCAAGATCGCCTCGAAGGCCCGCACCCACGCCCAGCACAATCCCTACGCCATCTTCAAGGACCAGCTCAGCGTCGAGGAGGTGCTGGGCTCGCCCCAGATCTACGGGCCGCTGACCCGCTTCCAGTGCTGCCCGCCCACCTGCGGCGCGGCCGCGGCCGTCCTCTGCACGCCGGAGTTCGCCGCCAAGCACGGCATCAAGGCCGAGGTGGTGATCAAGGGCCAGGCGATGACCACCGACGGGCCCAGCACCTTCGACGAGCATTCGATGATCAAGCTCATCGGCTATGACATGGCCAAGGCGGCGGCGCGCCAGGTCTACGAGCAGACGGGGATCGGCCCCGAGGACGTGCAGGTGGTCGAACTGCACGACTGTTTCACCGCCAACGAGCTGCTGACCTACGAAGCGCTCGGCCTGACGCCGGAGGGCACGGCCGAGAAGTTCATCTGGGACGGCGACAACACCTATGGCGGCCGGTACGTGACGAACCCTTCGGGCGGCCTTCTGTCCAAGGGGCACCCGCTGGGGGCCACGGGCCTGGCGCAATGCGCCGAACTCGTCTGGCAACTGCGCGGCGAGGCTGACAAACGCCAGGTCGAGGGCGTCACCCACGCGCTCCAGCACAATCTAGGCCTCGGCGGCGCCTGCGTCGTGACCCTCTACGGCAAGGCTTGAGGGCGGCGCCCGACAGGCCCCTGCTCGGCGGCGGCGTCTGCATGTGACGCACGCCGGCCAAGCGTGGCGCGTCCAGGGAGGGGCGTTCGGATGAATCTGACGCAGGGCTTGCATCGATCGGCTCAACTCAAGCCGAAGGGCGCCGCCACGATCTTCGGCGATCGACGGCGCTGCTGGGGCGAGGTGAGGGACCGGGTCGCGCGGCTCGCGGCGGGGCTGGTCTCGCTCGGGCTGAAGCCGGGCGATCGGGTGGCGACGATCGCACTCAACAGCGACCGCTACATCGAGGCGTACTTCGCCGTCTGGTGGGCCGGCGGTGTGATCGTGCCGGGCAACACCCGCTGGGCCTTGGCGGAGCACATCTACGCCCTGACGGACAGCGGCGCCGACATCCTGCTGGTCGACGCATCATTCGCGGGGCTTGCCACGCCGATCCGCGAGGCCTGTCCCATCCGCGCGACCGTCTTTCTCGACGACGGCCCGCCGCCGCCGGGGACGATCGATGTCGAGCAGTTGATCGCGGACATGGCGCCGATGGCTGACGCCTGCGGCCAGGACGATGGGCTTGCGGCCCTGTTCTACACCG
>CALAEG010000209.1 GCA_937890965.1 uncultured Caulobacteraceae bacterium
CCAGTGAATCAGACCGACACGTCCCTGTGAATCCCTTTAATGGGTCCTGAGCCTAGCTCGTACAGGCGCTTGCCGTCGTTCTGGGACTCCTGTCCGGGACGGCATGGGCCAAGAGCGCGATGCTTCAGGTCCGACCACACGCCAAGGACTGGCTGGATCGCATTTCCCGGAACTACTCGGTGTGGAACGCCATCGCCGCCTTCTTGGCCGCCTTCACGGCGGTCGCGGAGGCCATCGTGCTGCTGCTGACGATGCCGAGGTGAAGACCAGTGCCACGTTAACATCGGCAACAGCGCAGCGCGCCATTGCAGCACCAGCGTGACCGCCATGGCGATCCGCCGCAGGCCTAAAACGGCGCGCCGCCAGCGCGTCTGGTGGGGTAAGCGGTGGGGTAGCTGAGGCAGCCTAGGCCAGAACTTCCAGATATTTCAATTAGTTATGACGTTCATCCTGGCAGTCCCTAGCGGAGTCGAACCGCTCTTCCTAGAATGAAAATCTAGTGTCCTAACCGATAGACGAAGGGACCGTAGGCCGGCTTGGGAAGGGCGATATATCCGCCTTGTCCGATGGCTGCAAGGCGTGGCGAACAGCTGGGTTCAGGCGCTCATGCGCGGGTCGGCGGCGTCCTCGATTTCCAGCTGCACGCCATTGCGGCCGTTCCAGTCGTCGGGCTTCAGCCGCCCGGCCACATGCAGCTGCCCGCCGGCGGCCAGGCGGCGGCCCAGCTCGCTCTCCCCGGCCCGCCAGGCGACCGCGCGCAGCTTCGCGCCCGAGGCGTCGGTCAGCTGGCAGCGGATGTGGTCGCCGCGCATGGGGATGGGCTGCTCGATGCGCACGTCGGCCAGCGCGAACAGCGGCTCCGGATTGCCGGGCCCGAAGGGCTGCATGCGCTCGAACTCCTCGACCAGCGGCCGGATCGCCGAGCGCGGCGTAATCACCGCGTCGATCTCTATGGCGTCGGCGGCCGCCGCCTCGACGCGCTCCTCGGCCAAGGCGTGGCAGAGGAACTCGCGCAGCTCCGGCACGCCGTCGCGGCGCACGGTGAGGCCCGCGGCCATCGCGTGGCCGCCGCCACTCATCAACAGGCCGGCGTCAAAGGCCGCCTGCACCGCCCGGCCGAGGTTGACCCCGGTCTGCGAGCGGCCGGAACCCTTGCCGATGCCGGTGACCGGGTCGAGGCCGATGATCACCGCCGGCTTGCGATAGCGCTCGCGCAGGCGGCTGGCGACGATGCCGATCACGCCCGGATGCCAGCCCTCGGCGGCGACCACCAGGACGGCGGCGTTCGGATCGAGGTTCGAGCCCTGCTCGACCACGGCGATGGCCTCGTCGAGGATGGCGCGCTCGACGTCCTTGCGCGCCGCGTTCAGCCCGTCGAGCTCCAGCGCGAGCGCGCGGGCCTCTTCCGGGTCGTCGGTGGAGAGCAGCCGCGCGCCCAGGTCGGAACGGCCGATCCGCCCGCCGGCATTGATGCGGGGCCCCAGGATAAAGCCGGCATGGAAGGTGGTGGCGGGACCGGTGGCGCCGGCCACCTCCATCAGCGCCTTCAAGCCGGGATTGGCCCAGTTGGACATCACCTTCAGGCCCTGGGCGACCAGGGCGCGGTTGAAGCCGGTGAGGCTGGTCACATCGCAGACCGCACCCATGGCGGCCAGGTCGAGCAAGGGGCGCAGGTCCGGCTCCGGCCGATCGGCGAACAGGCCGCGCCGCCGCGCCTCGCGGTTCAGCGCCGCCAGCAGGACGAAGGTGACGCCGGCGGCGGCCAGCACGCCCTGACCGGACGTGCAGCCGGGCCGGTTCGGATTGACCACGGCGGCGGCCGCCGGCGGGTTTTCGCGCATCAGGTGATGGTCGATGACCACCACCTCCAGCCCGATCTCGCACGCCGCGGCGATGGCGTCATACGCCGCGGCGCCGCAATCGACCGTGATCACCAGCTCGGCCCCCTCCTCCCGCAAGCGGCGAAAGGCGGCGGGGCTGGGGCCATAGCCCTCGGTCATGCGGTCGGGCACATAGATGGGCAGGTCGCGGCCCATGGCCCGGAACCAGCGCACCAGCTGGGCGGCGCTCGAGGCGCCGTCGACATCATAGTCGGCAAAGACCACGCTCGGACGGTTGCTGACGACGGCGTCGACCAGGATCTCGGCGGCGCGGTCCATGTCCATGAAGCTGGACGGATCGGGAAACAGCGCCTTCAGCGTCGGCGCGAGATAGCTCTCAGCGGATTCGCTAGAAACGCCCCGCGACGCCAACGCCCGCGCCAGCGGCTCGCTCAGTCCGTGCCGCAGGCCGTGCTGACGCGCCAGGTCGGCGTCGGCCGGCCGCTGCCGCCAGGCGCGACCGCTGAGCGACCGGCTGACGCCAAGAAACGGCAAATCCAGTGATTCGGCAGGCATCCCCCATCTTCCCCCTTCGTCCTCGATGGGGGAAGGCTTGGGGTCGCGATCAACAAAACGCGCCCCTTCTCCCCTTGCGGGAGAAGGAAATCTCTCAAACCGGCCGCTTCATCCTCACTTCACGCACCGTGCGGCTGGCGGAGTTCATGACCAGGGAGTGGGTGCGGATGAAGCCGGCTTCCTGGCGCACGCCGTCGAGCAGGGCGCCGGTGGTGACGCCGGTGGCGGCGAAGATGGCGTCGGCGCGGACGATCTCGTTCAGGGTATAGAGCCGGTCGAAATCCTTCACCCCCAGACGCTCGGCGCGCGCCTTCTCGTCCGCGTTACGGAACACCAGCCGGCCCTGGAACTGCCCCCCGACGCATTTCAGCGCCGCGCAGGCCAGCACCCCCTCGGGCGCCCCGCCCTGGCCGATATAGAGGTCGACGCCGGTCGCGGCCTCGGCGGTGTTCATCACCCCGGCCACGTCGCCATCGGTGATCAGATAGACGCGCGCGCCCACCTCGCGCAGGCCGTTGATGATCTCGCTGTGGCGCGGGCGGTCGAGCACGCAGACGGTGATGTCGGCCGGCTTGACCCCCTTGGCCTTGGCCAGGGCCTTGACGTTGTCGCCGGGCGAGGCGTCCAGATTGATGACGCCCTCCTTGAAGCCGGGCCCACAGGCGATCTTGTCCATATAGGTGTCGGGCGCGTTGAGCAGCGTGCCCTTGGGCGCCCAAGCCATGACCGCCAGCGCGCTGCCCATGGCCTTGGCGGTGAGCGTGGTGCCTTCCAGGGGATCGAGCGCGATATCGATCTTGGCGCCGCGGCCCTTGCCGACCTTTTCGCCGATATAGAGCATCGGCGCCTCGTCCCGCTCGCCCTCGCCGATGACGATCTCGCCGTCGATCTCCAGGGTGTTGAGCGCGGTGCGCATGGCGTCGACGGCGGCCTGGTCGGCGGCCTTTTCGTCGCCGCGGCCGACGAGCTTCCAGGCGGCGATGGCCGCGGCCTCGGTCACCCGCACCGCCTCCAGAACAAGGCTGCGGTCGAGATCGGTCCCGCTCATCAAGGCCCTCCTGCCCTACTGTTGTTAGATGCGTGCGATACGCAGCATCTTGGGCGCCTGCAGAAGCGCTGGCAGCGCGCCTATGCGCCGGATCGCCTCCAAAAGCGCCGATTCCGGCGTTGCGTGGGTGGTTAGCACGATCGGAACGCCGCCCGCATCATGAACCGGCTTTTGCAGGAAGCTGTCGATCGAAACACCGGCTTCCGCGAGGGTTTCCGACACCGCCGCGATCACCCCTGGCTCATCCTTGACCATCAGCCGCACATAGGCCCTGCCGACCGCATGGGCGGCGTCGACGGCGGCGAAGGGCTTCAAGGCGGTCGCCGGGGCCTGGAAGACCGGACGCACCGCGCCGGTCATGATGTCGGCGATGTCGGCGGCGACGGCGGCTGCCGTGGGTCCGGCGCCCGCGCCAGGGCCCTGGATGAAGATGCGGCCGATGCGTCGGCCCTCGATGAAGAGGGCGTTCAGCGGTCCCTTGGTCTCCGCCAGCGGATGGCCGAGCGGGGCCAGCGCTGGATGCACGCTGACCGTGACGCCGGCGTCGGACCGCGTCGCCTGGGCGACCAGCCGGATGCGATAGCCGAGGTCGCGGGCCAGGTGGATGTCGAGCAGCTCGACCTGGTCGATCCCCTCGACCTGGGCGGCGGCGAAGTTGGGGGCGCAGCCGAAAGCCAGGGCCGCCAGGATGGTGATCTTGTGCGCCGCGTCGAACCCACCGACATCCGTGGTCGGATCGGCCTCGGCATAGCCAAGGTCCTGGGCCTCGCCCAGGACCGCTGCGAAGGAGCGGCCGGTCTCCTCCATCTCGGTCAGGATGTAGTTGCAGGTGCCGTTCAATATGCCGGCCACCGCCTCGACCTCGTCGCCGACCATGGCCTCGCGCAGCATCTTCACCGCCGGCGTGCCGCCCATGACCGCGGCCTCGAACAGCAGCGGCGCGCCGTTAGCCTCGGCCAGGGCGGCGAGTTCGGCGCCGTGCACGGCGATCAGCGCCTTGTTGGCGGTGACCACCGGCTTGCCCAGTTTCAGCGCCGCCTCGACCGCGGCCTTGGCCGGACCCTCGGCGCCGCCGATCAGCTCGACGAAGACGTCGTTGTCCGGCGAAATGGCCAGGGCCACCGGATCGTCAAACCAGGGCAGGTTGGAGATGTCGGCCGAGCGGGCCCGCGTGCGCGAACGCGCGCTGACCCCGGTGATCGCGGTCGTCGTCCCGGCCGGCGCGAAATCCGGCCGCTCGGACAGGAGGTTGAGCAGGCCGCCGCCGACCGTGCCAAGGCCGGCGATCCCGATGCGCAGGGTCTGTTTCGCCATCGCCGAACCTTATGCCCCAGCCGGCGCGGCGTCGCGGGCGCGGCTGAGCACCTGACCGGACTGGGCCAGGAACTTCTTCACGTTGCGCGCGGCCTGGCGGATGCGGTGCTCGTTCTCGACTAGGCCGATGCGCACATAGCCCTCGCCATATTCGCCGAAGCCGACGCCGGGGGCGACGGCGACGCCCGCCTCCTCGATCAGCAGCTTGGCGAACAGCATCGAGCCGGCCTCACGGAAGGCTTCCGGCAGCGGCGCCCAGGCGAACATCGAGGCCGGCGGCGACGGG
>CALAEG010000210.1 GCA_937890965.1 uncultured Caulobacteraceae bacterium
GGGAGGGAGCATGGCTGAATCGGCGGGGGCTGCGCGGGCGGTCGCGGACGACTCCAAGGGGGTGAAGCTGTTCGCGGCTTCGGCGCGCAATCTGCTTCCCCGGCTGGTCTCTAGCATATGCGTCACCGGCGTCGGCCTGGTCGTTTTCGGGCCGATCTGGGCCGCGTTGTGGTTCCTGGCCTCGTGGGCGGTCGTGTTCGCCGGCATGGGTCTGATGCGACTGATTCAAGCCGATCCGGCCGGCGCGCGCGCGGCGCCGCTCAATGTCGCCCTGACGTGCGTCAATGTGCTCAGCGGCTCGGTCGCCGCCCTCATGCCGGTGGCGTTGTGGCTGTCCGGCGGCGAACTCGCCAGGACCTTCAGCCTGATCACGCTGTTCATCGGCGCGGCTTACGTGCTGCTGCAATACTACGCCAATCTGAAGACCTTCCTGGTGTTGATGACGCCCTATGCGGTGGCCTTGGCCTATATCGGCTACCGGCTGTCGACGGAGCATCGGCTGACGCCGACGGTTGCGCTCATCGTCATCGCGGCCGTCGCCACGCTGGTGAACTTCTTCCACCTGTCGCGCATGACCCTGGACCGCTCGCGTACGGCGCTGCGCCAGGCTCGGGCCCAGGCCCGCGCCGGCGAACAGGCGGCGGAGGGCGCCAACGAGGCCAAGAGCGCCTTTCTGGCCACCATGAGCCACGAGATCCGCACGCCGCTGAATGGCGTGCTGGGCATGGCCCAGGCCATGGCGGCCGAGACCCTGTCGCCGGTGCAGCGCGAACGGCTGGACATCATCGACCAGTCGGGCAAGGCGCTGCTGGCGATCCTCAACGATATCCTGGACCTGTCCAAGATCGAGGCCGGCAAGCTGGAGCTGGAGGAGATCGAGTTCGACCTGGGCGACGTGGCGCGCGGGGCGCATTCGGCCTTTACCGCGCTGGCCAACAAGAAGGGGCTGTCGTTCGCGCTGGATATCGACCAGGCGCGCGGCGTCTATCGCGGCGATCCGACGCGGCTGCGCCAGATCCTCTACAACCTGATCTCGAATGCGCTGAAATTCACCGAGCATGGCGAGATCCGCGTCATCGCCGTGCGCATCGACGACAGCCTGCGCTTCACCGTCGCTGACACCGGCATGGGCATTCCACCCGAGGCCTTGGCCAAGCTGTTCGGCAAGTTCGCCCAGGTCGACGCCTCGACCACGCGGCGCTTCGGCGGCACCGGCCTGGGCCTGGCCATCTGCCAGCAACTCTCCCGGCTGATGGGCGGGGTGATCGAGGTGGACAGCGAGCTCGGCCGCGGCTCGACCTTCACGGTCATCCTGCCCATGCCGCGGGTGGGTGAGGAAAAGCCGGCGACGCCGCTGCCCTCGCCGGATGTGCAGCCCTCGGATTCATCGCCGGGCCTGCGGGTGCTGGCGGCGGAGGACAACACCGTCAACCAGCTGGTGTTGAAAACCCTGCTGCACCAGATCGGCGTCGAGCCGGTTGTGGTCGGCGACGGGGCCGAAGCGCTGGAAGCCTGGGAGGCCGGGCACTGGGACGCCATCCTGATGGACGTGCAGATGCCGGTGATGGACGGGCCGACCGCCACCCGCCGCATCCGCGAGCGTGAGCAGCAAACCGGCCGCCGCCGCACCCCAATCATCGCGCTGACCGCCAACGCCATGTCTCACCACGTCGCCGAATATCTAGCCGCCGGTATGGACGACCACGTCGCCAAGCCCATCGAAGCCGGCCGGCTTTTCCAGGCGTTGCAGTCCGCGATCGAAGAGCCGGAGGCCGAACAGGACGAGGCCGCGACCGGCTAGGCCAGAACACCCCTTCTCCCGCAGGGGGAGAAGGAGCATTTCCTAACAAGCTTCACCATTCGCCTTTATTCCGCCCGAAGGCGGCCACCATCGGGCCGCCGTAGCGGGCGCAGATGAGTCGGTTCGTGAGTCCGGAGGGCGAAGGCGTGAAAGATCAGATCGACTGCCGCAGCACATCTGGCGAGTACCTGCGTTTCGCCTTGTTCAAGGAAGGCCGGCCGCTCTCGCCCATGGCGGGTAATTTCGTCTATGTGGCCGGCGAGGACGAGGCCATGGAAGTGGTCTATGTCGGCGAGACCGACAACTTGGCCAAGCACGCCCAGGACCGCTGGTCCGAGGCCGAAAGGGCCTGCGGCGCAAGCGGCCTCTATACGCGGTTGAACATCACCGCCGCCGTGCGCCGGCGCGAGCATGCGGAATTGCTGCACGCCTACACGCCGTCGATGAACACCGACGAGCTGCGCCAGGCGGGCTAGCGTGCGATCCAAAAGTTCGCCCCGCTTTGTGGCGGGCGCAGAGCGAACTTTTGGATCAAAGCCACGCTAGCAAATGTTTGATTCTAGTGTGCTTCTTGGATTTGAAGTTCGCTCGGCGCGTGACCCAATATGCGGGCGAACTTCAAATCCAGCACACTAGGGGCCGCCTGTTCAATAGATTTCGAACAGGCCGGCCGCGCCCATGCCGCAGCCGACGCACGGGTAGCGACGGGGCACGCAAGCGCCGACCCCTTGCTCATATCTTCCC
>CALAEG010000211.1 GCA_937890965.1 uncultured Caulobacteraceae bacterium
CGCCGAGCTCTACCTGTCGGGCCGGCTGGAGCTCGAATTCAATCCGCAGGGCACGCTGGCCGAACGCATCCGCGCCGGCGGGGCCGGCATCCCCGCCTTCTTCACCAAGACCGGCGTCGGCACCCTGGTGGCCAAGGGCAAGGAGGTGCGCGAGTTCGACGGCGAGGCCTATGTGATGGAGCGCGGCCTTCGCGCCGACCTCTCGATCGTCAAGGCCTGGAAGGGCGACGCCGAGGGCAACCTCGTCTATCGCAAGACGGCCAGGAACTTCAATCCGATCATGGCCACGGCCGGCAAGGTGACGGTGGCCGAGGTCGAGCACCTGGTCGAGATCGGCGGCCTGGATCCGGACCAGATCCACACGCCCGGCATCTATGTCGACCGCATCTTTCACGGCGCGGTCTACGAAAAGCGCATCGAGCAGGCCACCACCCGGCCGCGCACGGCGGCCAGCGTCGGCGAGGAGGTCTGACAATGGCCTGGACCCGCGAGCAGATGGCCGCGCGCGCCGCGCTCGAACTGCGCGACGGCTTCTATGTCAATCTGGGCATCGGCATCCCGACCCTGGTCGCCAACTACATTCCGGACGGCATGCATGTGACGCTGCAGAGCGAGAATGGCATGCTGGGCATGGGGCCTTTCCCCTATGAGGGCGAGGCCGATCCGGACCTGATCAATGCCGGCAAGCAGACCATCACCGAGCTGGCCCAATCCAGCTATTTCAGCTCGGCCGATAGCTTCGCCATGATCCGCGGCGGCCATATCGACCTTTCCATCCTGGGCGGGATGCAGGTGTCCGAGACCGGCGACCTGGCCAACTGGATGGTGCCCGGCAAGATGGTCAAGGGCATGGGCGGCGCCATGGACCTGGTCGCCGGCGTCAAGCGGGTCGTGGTGGTCATGGAGCACTGCGAGAAGTCGGGCGGGGCCAAGTTCCTGCATCGCTGCAGCCTGCCGCTCACCGGCGCCGGTGTTGTCGACCTTCTGGTCACCGACCTGGCCGTGTTCGAGATCGATCGGAAGGCGGGCGGCGCGACCCTGCTGGAGCTGGCGGCCGGCGTCGATCTGGCCGAGTTGCGCGCCAAGACCGAAGCCGATTTCGAGGTCGCCAAGGCGCCGGCCTGAGCCGCGGACTGCCCGACTAGAGGCGCCGGCTGCCCAGCGCGAAGGCGCCCAATCGCTTTCCCTGCAAGGAAACGGCGATTTCGCATCATCGCTAAGGCGAGGTTAACCGGCGTGCGGCGTCCTCGCCTGGAGAGTTCGAAAAAGACGCTGCGGGACACCTATGAGTCGGCGGAAGACGGCGAGCAAAGACATGGCCGGATCGCGGCCGGGCCTGTGGCGGCGGCTGACCGCCTGGGCGCGCCCGTCCGATCGCGCCGCCGCCGCCCTTCGCCAGGCCGAACAGCAGGCCCAGCGCGCGGAGGCCCGCCTGCGCGAGGCGATCAACGCCCTGCCCGAGGGTCTGGTCTTTCTCGATTCGCAGGGCCGCTACGTGCTGTGGAACGAGCGCTATGCGGAGATCTACCATCGCTCGGCCGACCTGTTCCGCGAAGGCGTACGGCTGGCCGACACCCTGAAGATCGGCGTGGCGCGGGGCGACTATCCCGAAGCCATCGGCCGCGAGGACGAATGGCTGGCCGACCGCATGGCGCTGCTCGACAATCCGGGCCAGCGGCACGAGCAGAGGCTGGCCGATGGCCGTTGGGTGATGATCGAGGAGCGCCGCACATCCGAGGGCGGCACCATCGGCCTGCGCGTCGATATCACCGAGATGAAGGAGCAGGCCGCGGCCCTGACCATGGCCCTGCACCGCGCCGAAGCCGCCAGCCGGTCGAAGAGCGAGTTCCTGGCCAATATGAGCCATGAGATCCGCACGCCCCTGAACGGCGTTCTTGGCCTGGCCGAGGTGCTGGCCCGCAGCGATCTCGACGACAAACAACGCGACCTTCTAAAGACCATCATCGGATCGGCCGACACCCTGGACGGCATACTGGGCGATCTGCTCGACTTCAGCCGGCTCGAGGCCGGCCGGCTCACCGTCGCCGAGACCGCTTTTGACCTCGAAGACCTGATCGGCGAGGCCGCCTCGCCCTTTCGCAGCGCGGCCGAAGCCAAAGGGCTGGGCTTCGATCTCGTGCTGGACGAGACCACGCGCCGGCGCGTGGTCGGCGATCCCGTCCGGCTGCGCCAGATCCTGACCAATCTGCTCAGCAACGCCGTCAAGTTCACCAGCGAGGGCCGCGTCGGCCTGTCCGTGGCCAAGGCCGCGCGCGGCGACCGCTATTATTTCGAGGCGCGCGATTCGGGCATCGGCTTCGAGCCCGACCAGGCCGAGCGCCTGTTCAGCCGTTTCGAACAGGCCGACGGCTCCATCACCCGCCAGTTCGGTGGCACCGGGCTTGGCCTGTCCATCAGCCGTCAGCTCGCCGAGCTCATGGGCGGTCAGGTCTCCGCCGCCGGCAAGCCAGGGCGCGGCGCGGTCTTCACGCTGATGCTGCCCTTGCCCGCGGCGCGCGACGCCGCCCCGGTTGTCGAGGCGACGGCCGAACGCACCGATCGGGCGCCTCGGGTGCTGGTGGTCGATGACAACGAAACCAATCGCAAGGTGGCCGAGCTGATCCTGGCCGCCATCGGCGCCGAGGTGGTCTGCGTCGAAGACGGCAAGGCCGCGATCGAGGCCGTCGAATCGAGCGACTTCGACGTGGTGCTGATGGACCTGCAGATGCCGGTGATGGACGGGTTGAGCGCCACCCGGGCCATCCGCGCCCGCGAGGCGGCTTGCGGCCTGCCACGCCTGCCCATCGTGGTGCTCAGCGCCAACGTCATGCGCGAGCATGTCGAGGCTTCGAATGCAGCGGGGGCGGACGATCATATCGGCAAGCCGGTGCGGGCAGAGACGCTGATCGCGGCCGTGCTGCAAGCCGTTGACGGCGAACGCAAAGCCGTCGCGGCCTAAGTCTTCCGCGCGCGGCCGTATCGGCCGTGTTAACCTTTCATTAACTTAAAAAATGGGGACGGGCGGATTTGTCCCGTTGACGGTCTATCAACCCTATGGCCCCATATCTGCGGTTTGTGGGTGCTTCGCCCACAACATGTAGGGGGTCCGGCGGCAAGGGGGCTTGTCGATGGACCATTGGGGCATAGGTATATGGTCATGACGCGCAGCCAGGCGACTTCGTCCGCAACTCAGGTTCGGGAGGCCCGATTCGCCGCCACCCGACCGGGCGAGCGGCCGACCTTGCATCTGGTGCGCAAGGTCGAGGTCGACCGATCGCGCGACGCGCTTTTGACCGACTTCGGCAAGACCACGCTGGAGGACCGCTACCTGCTTCCCGGCGAATCCTACCAGGACATGTTCGCCCGCGTCGCCACGGCCTATGCCGACGACGCCGACCACGCCCAGCGCATCTACGACTACATTTCGAACCTCTGGTTCATGCCCTCGACGCCGGTGCTCTCCAACGGCGGCGCCGATCGCGGCCTGCCGATCTCCTGCTTCCTGAATTCGGTCTCAGACAGCCTGGAAGGCATTGTCGGCACCTGGAACGAGAATGTCTGGCTGGCGGCCAATGGCGGCGGCATCGGCACCTATTGGGGCGGCGTCCGCTCCATCGGCGAACGGGTCAAGGGCCAGGGCCAGACCAGCGGCATCATTCCCTTCATCCGCGTGATGGATTCGCTGACCCTGGCCATCAGCCAGGGCTCGCTGCGTCGCGGCTCGGCGGCGGTCTATCTCGACATCCACCATCCCGAGATCGAGGAGTTCCTCGAGATCCGCAAACCCTCCGGCGACTTCAATCGCAAATCGCTCAACCTGCACCACGGCATCTCGATCACCGACGAGTTCATGGAAGCCGTGCGCGACGGCGCGACCTTCGGCCTGCGCAGCCCGAAGAACCAGGAAATCGTCAAGCTGGTCGACGCCCGCTCGCTCTGGCAGAAGATTCTCGACGTCCGGGTCCAGACCGGCGAGCCCTATCTGATCTTCGCCGATACCGCCAACCGGCTGATGCCGCAGCACCAGCGCGAGCTGGGCATGAAGGTGCGCCAGTCCAACCTGTGCTCCGAGATCATGCTGCACACCGGCCCCGACCATCTGGGCGTCGAGCGCACCGCGGTTTGCTGCCTGTCGTCGGTGAACGCCGAGATGTTCCTCGAATGGCGCGATCACCCGACCTTCATCGAAGACGTTCTGCGCTTCCTCGACAACGTGCTGCAGGACTTCATTGACCGGGCGCCGGCGGCGATGGAATCGGCCAAGTACGCCGCCATGCGCGAGCGTTCGGTGGGCCTGGGCCTGATGGGCTTCCATTCCTTCCTGCAAGGCCAGAACGTGCCGTTCGAAAGCGCGCTGGCCAAGTCGTGGAACATGCGCCTCTTCAAGCACCTGCGCCGCGAGGCGGACAAGGCATCCCGTGTGCTGGCCGAAGAGCGCGGCGCCTGCCCCGACGCCGAAGAGCGCGGGGTGATGGAGCGGTTCTCCCACAAGCTGGCTATCGCGCCGACCGCTTCGATCTCGATCATCTGCGGCGGCACCTCGGCCGGCATCGAGCCGATCCCGGCCAACATCTATACGCACAAGACCCTGTCCGGTTCGTTCGCGGTCAAGAACCCCTATCTGGAGCGTCTCCTGGAGACCAAGGGGCTGGATACCGACTTTGTCTGGCGCTCGATCCTGGAAAACGAGGGCTCGGTGGCGCACATGGACGAGCTGACCCAGGATGAGAAGGACGTGTTCAAGACCGCCTTCGAACTTGACCAGCGCTGGGTGATCGAACTGGCCGCCGACCGTACGCCGGAAGTCTGCCAGTCGCAGTCGGTGAACATCTTCCTGCCCGGCGACGCCGATAAATGGGACCTGCACATGCTGCACTACTCCGCTTGGGAGCGCGGGGTTAAGTCCTTGTATTATCTGCGATCGAAGTCGGTGCAACGTGCCTCTTTCGCCGGTTCGGCCAGCGAGGGAACCCAATCGGCGGCTTACGAGATCGCCAACCGCACCGACTATGAGGAATGCCTGGCCTGCCAATAGGCGCGAGACTTGCGTCCGGACCTCTCGCCGCCACGACCGAAACGAAACAGTGTTTCGCGTCAGGTCAAAGGCGCCCTCAGGGCCGGGGGGTTCCGGCCGACGCAACCTCGGCCGTTCACGGTAGTTAAAGCCCGTGTGCGGAAACTCTCCTCGTGGTCCACTGACCCCGGGAAGAGTCCGGGGCATAGGGGAAGTCGAGATGCGGCCCATGGCGGGTCTGCTTCTGGCTGTAGCAACGGCGACCTGCGCCGCGAGCGCCTTTGCGCAATCGCCCGCGCCGATTCAAGGCCTCGATCCGGCGCAACGCGCCCTGCTCAATGACATCTTCACGCCTAAGCCGAAAAAGGCGGGCGAGCACAGGGCGGAGCTGACCACCACCACGCTCGGCGTGCGCGAGAACGCCGCCCAGGCCGAGGCCGCTGGCGGCGTCTTCGCCCTGCCCGCCGTCACCGGCACCGGGCTGGACCAGACCCGGCTGCTCGCCCCGGAGCGGCTCATCGACGGCCAGGGCCTGGTGGTCTGGCGCACCGACGAGGTGACCCTGCCGCAAAGCGCCCCGGGCGCCGTCGATACGGTCCGCATGTCGATCGGCGGCGTGGCGCGCGCCCCCGGCGGCGTAGTGCTGGCCAGGCCCGACGCGCTGCTCGACCCCGACGCCGAGGCGTTCGAGCTCACCTATACCCGCGGCTGGCCATCGGCCTGGAAGATGACGGCCGGATCTTATGCCCTGGACGTCACGCCGCATGCTGGCTTCGGCGTCAACAATGCCGGCGGCACGGCCGAGGCCGGCGCCATGGTGCGGCTGGGCGCCGATATGGGCGACAAGGTGATGAGCCGCCTCGGCTTCGAGGCCTCGGACACATCGAGCTTCGCCGGTCGCGGGCGCTGGTACCTGTTCGCCGCGGCGAGCGGCCGCGCCGTCGGCCTGAACATGCTGCCGACCGCCCAGGGCGGCCTGCAACGCGGCGGCTGGTCGTCGGAGCCGACCAACGCCATCGTCAGCGACGCACAGGCTGGTCTGGGCTGGACTCGCGGCATGGTCCAGGCCTCGTTCGGCTATGTCCACCGCGCGGTGAAAAGCCAGACCCCGCTCGCCGTCGGCCCGGAAGCCGGCAGCTATCACGACTCCATGGTCGCCTTCTCGCTCAGCATCCACGCCCACTAGGCCTCGCCGCCGGGGTAGTCAGGCTGGTTTTCCGGGCGGGCATCGCGGAAGGCGGGCAGGTCGATGCAGCGCGCTTCGACCGCCAGCAGGCGGGTGTAGGGGCTGAGGTCGCAGCCGAATCGCCGGGCGTTGCTCAGTTGCGGGATCAGATGCAGGTCGGCCCAGCCGGGGGTTTCGCCGAAGGTGAACGGCCAGGGTTCGGGGCGGTCGGCGAGCGCGGCCTCCAGGGCGGTGAGGCCCAGCGTCATCCAGTGGTTCTGCCAGGCTTCGATCGCGGCGGCGTTGGCGCCCATGGCCTCGGCGAGATAGCGGCGCACCCGCATGATGGTGATGGCATGCATCTCGGCGGCGATGTGCTGGCCGAAGGCGCGCGCCTGGGCCCGGGTCACCGGATCGGCGGGCAGCAGAGGCGGGTCCGGACAGGTCTCTTCCAGCCATTCCAGGATCGCGCCGGACTGGGCGATGACACGGCCGTCGATCTCCAGGGCCGGCATCAGCCCCTGCGGGTTGACCAGGGCATAGCGATCGCCCAGCGCGACGGCCGAGACATAGTCGTAGGCGACGCCCTTCAGATTGAGCGCGATGCGCACCCGCTCGCCGGCGGAGTTGCGATGGTAGGTGTAGAGGACAGGCCGGCTCAATCTTCCCAGCCCTCTGTGAAGGGAAACCGCTTGGTCCAGAATTCGGCCAGCCTTGGCTCGGCGTCGACGCGGCGGACGATCTCCGCCATGCGCGGCGCGGCGGCATAGAAGGCCTTGCGGCGCGGCGACCAGCGCGAAATCACCGTCACATAGAGGTCGAGAACGCTGAGCTCGTCGCCGAGGATGTATTGGCCGGGGTTGATCTGCTCGTCCATGGCGCGCCAGCACTGGACGCGGCGCTCGGCGATGCGCTGCTGGATAAGCGGGCTCTGGGCCTCGTCGGACACCAGCCGGAGCGGGTCGTTGCGCACCCAGGCCAGGGCGTAGATGGCCGAGGAGACGAAGATCATCCAGCGCAGATAGGCCGCGCGCCGACGGTGCAGCGGCGGCGGCGCCAGCCGGCCCTCGGGGTAACGATCGGCCAGCCAGATCAGCATGGCGGCGCTCTCGGTCATCACCTCGCCGCCGGGAAGCACCAGGGTCGGGATCTGGCGCAAGGGGTTGAGCGGACCCGTGACGTCATAGCGCCTGTCCGACTCACCCTCGACCAGCGCATAGGGCAGGTCGAGCAGTGTCAGCGCCGCCTCGATGGGGACCGATCCGGTCGCTGGCGCGCCGTAGATCGTGATTGGTTTGTCCACAGGGCTAACCCTATCTTGTGAATTGTGCTATAAAACCTACCAGATGTTGTGGCGGGAACCGTCCGCCCTGCTAGCCTGAGCCCGAGCCTAGTCCGCAATCCGATTCGAAGCGTGGTCGCCATGTCGAACATCCGCAGTCTGCCCGGTCTTCTCACCCCCTCGGCGGCCTACAAGCCGTTCCGTTATCCGTGGGCCTACGACTTCTGGAAGCGCCAACAGCAGGTGCACTGGATGCCCGAGGAGATCCCGCTGGGCGAGGACTGCAAGGACTGGGCGGGCAAGCTGGACGACAGCGAGCGCAACCTGCTGACTCAGATCTTCCGCTTCTTCACCCAGTCGGACATCGAGGTCGCCGACAACTACATGGAGCGGTTCGGGCGGGTGTTCAAACCGACCGAGGTCAAGATGATGCTGGCCTCGTTCGCCAATATGGAGACCGTCCATATCGCGGCCTATGCGCTGCTGCTCGAGACCATCGGCATGCCGGAAAGCGAGTTCGCCGCCTTCCTCGAATATGACGCCATGCGCGCCAAGCACGACTACATGCAGACCTTCGACGTCAATTCCAACGCCGACATCGCCAAGACGCTGGCCATGTTCGGCGGCTTTACCGAGGGGCTGCAGCTCTTCGCCTCCTTCGCCATGCTGATGAACTTCCCGCGCTTCAACAAGATGAAGGGCATGGGCCAGATCGTCTCCTGGAGCGTGCGCGACGAGAGCCTGCACTGCGAAGGCATGGTCAAAACCTATCTCGCCTTCAAGAAGGAGACCGGCTGCGTCACCAAGGCCGTGGCCGACGATATTGTCGACTGCTGCAAGACGGTGGTCGGCATGGAGGACCGCTTCATCGACCTGGCCTTCGAGATGGGCCCGGTGCAGGGGATGAGCCCCGAAGACATCAAGCAATACATCCGCTTCATCGCCGACTGGCGCCTGCGCCAGCTCGAACTGCCCGAGGTCTATGGGGTGAAGGAAAACCCGCTGCCCTGGCTGCAGGTGCTGCTGTCGGGCGTCGAACACGCCAACTTCTTCGAGGCCCGCGCCACCGAATATTCCAAGGCCGCCACCACCGGCCGCTGGGATGGCAATGACGGCGTCTGGTCGGAGTTCGACCGGCTGATCGCGCGGCGCGTCGAGACCGGCGCTCCCGCCGCCTGAGGCCGACCTGCGACCTCGCATTCGTCACATTGGGCGGGTAACAGGGGGCCATGGAAGCCCGAATCGTCAGTCTTGAAGGCGTCGACAATTTCCGCGACTTCGGCGGCTACGCCACCGCCGCGGGGCGCGCCATCAGGCCTGGGCGGCTCTACCGCTCGGCCCATCACGGGCAAGCGACCGATGCCGACCTGGCCGCCATCGCCGCCCTGGATATCGCGGTCATCGTCGATCTGAGACGGGGCGAGGAACGCCAACGCACACCGTCGCGCCGGCACGACGGGTTCGCCGCCAGGCTGATCGAGAACGACGGCAATGAGGCCAGTTCCGATCCGTTCGTCGAGTTCATCCGCACCTCCGACGTCAGCGAAGGCGCGTTTCGCGACTATATGCTCGGCTATTATCGCGGCGCGCCGTTCGACGAGCGTCACCTGGATCTCTTCTCCCGCTATTTCCAGGCGCTGGCGCAAGACGAGGGCGCGGTCCTGATCCACTGCACGGCGGGCAAGGATCGCACCGGCCTTCTGGCCGCGCTCACCCATCACGTCGCGGGCGTGCACCGCGACGACATCTTCGACGACTATCTGCTGACCAACACCGTCGCCTCGTTCGAGCGCCGCCTGCCGGCCGTGGCGCAGATGATCGTCGAGGTCTCCGGTCGGACCCCAACCGACGCCGCCGTACGCACCGCCGTCTCGGTCGACGCCGCCTATCTGGAGCGGGCGTTTGAGGTGATCGAAGCGCGCAACGGCTCGATCGACGCCTATCTCGAAGACGCGCTGGGGGTCGACGCGGCCTTGCGCGCGCAAGTCGAGGCGCGACTGGTCCGCTAAGGCGGAAATTTCGCCGACTTTAACGTCTGTCGTCCACCTTCGGCGGCGATGACCCATGTCGCGCCAAGGCCCTGGTCCGCGCCGCTCGTCACCGCGCTCCGCGAGGCGACGTGGCTGACGCGTGAGCGCGCGCTGGCCTATGGCCGCATCCTGCTGGTGATGAGCCTGACCGCCGCTGTGGTCTGGACGGCGCTGGCCCACGGCGGCCTTGACCGGATGGGCAAGCCGCTCGGCACCGACTACGCCAGCTTCTGGACCGCTTCGAAACTGGCCCTCGGTGGCCATCCCCTCCAGGTTTACGACATCACGGCCCATCATGCCGAACAGACCCGGCTGTTCGGGCGCGACGTCGGCTATTCCGCCTTCTTCTATCCACCGATCTATCTGCTGATCTGCCTGCCGCTGGCGCTGCTGCCCTATTTCGCCTCGCTGGCGGTCTGGCTGGGGGTGACGGGCCTGGCCTATTGGCGGGTGGTGCGCGCCTGGCTGGGCGACCGGTTCGGCGCCCTGGCGATCTTCTCCTTTCCGGCCGTGCTGGTGAATATCGGCCACGGCCAGAACGGCTTTCTGACCACGGCCCTGTTCGGCGGCGGGGCGCTGATGCTGGACCGGCGGCCGATCGTGGCCGGCATGCTGTTCGGCTGCATGGTCTACAAGCCCCAGCTCGGCCTGGTGATTCCGCTGGCCCTGATCGCCGCCGGCCGCTGGAAGACCATCGGGGCGGCGGCGGCCACGGTCCTGATCCTGGCCGGCCTGTCGGCGGCGCTCTTCGGTCTCGACGCCTGGCGCGGCTTTCTGGCGGTCTCGCCGGTCGCCAAGGCCGCGCTGGAGCAGGACCTGGTTGGTTACGCCAAGATGCAGAGCACGTTCGCGGGCGTGCGCCTGCTGCACGGGGGCCTCGGCCTTGCCTATGCGGTGCAGATCGCCGTGGCGCTGGCCGCCTGCGCGGGCTTGGTCCTGCTGCAGCGACGGTCCTTCCGCAGCGGGGCGGAAGGCCCGGCCATGATGACCGCGGCCCTGCTGGCCAGCCCCTTCCTGCTCGACTACGACCTTTTGCTGCTGGCCATTCCGCTGGCCTGGATGGCCCGCGAGGGCCTGCGCACCGGGTTCCGGCCCTGGGAGAAGCTCGTCCTGGCGCTCGCCTTCGTCCTGCCGTTGATGTCGCGCTCCGTAGCCTCGACCATTGGTCTTCCGCTCGCCCCGATCGTGATCGGCGCGGTCTTCGTCCTGGTGCTGCGCCGGGGCCTCGAGCCGGCGGACTCAGCCGCCAACCGGTCCGCCGGGCTTTTCAGGCTGACAAGCGCCTGAAACCCTCTAGGCTCCGCAGCCATTCGGGCCGCGACGTCAACGACGGTCCATGGGGGGTGACGGCGTGAGTGAACTGATCAACGAGGCCGACCTGAGGCCGGCGGTGGACGCTGGGCCCCGATCGGGCAAGCTCAGCCTCGGCGGGGCCTCCTGGTCGATCTTCGAGGGCGGCCGCGACCCCTATGTGATCCTGATCACCATCTACATCTTCATGCCCTATTTCGCCTCCGTCGTGGTCGGCGACCCGGTGAAGGGGCAGGAGGCGGTGGCGTCCTACGGCCAGTATTCCGGCTGGATCGTCATGGCCACGGCGCCCTTCCTCGGGGCCGCGATCGACCGGCTGGGCCGGCGCAAGGGATGGCTCGGCCTGGCTGTCGGCCTGATGGTCCCGCTAATCTGGGCGCTGTGGTTCACCACGCCGGACCACAAGGGGCTTTCGGTCGGCGCGGTGATCGCCATCGCCACCGTGATCGCGGTTCTATTCTCCTATTCCGAGGTGTTGCACAATTCGATGCTGGTGCGCGCGGCCGGCATGGGCGCGGCGCACAAGGCCTCGTCCCTGGCGCTGGCGCTTGGCAATACCTTCGCGCTCGCCGCCCTGACCTTCGTCGCCTGGGCCTTCGCCCTGCCGGGCCACGTGGACTGGGCCTGGGTGCCCAAGACGCCGCTGTTCGGGCTCAACCCGGCCATGCACGAGACCGACCGCATCGTCGCGCCGATCGCCGCCGGACTGCTGGCTCTGGGCTCCATCCCGCTCTTCCTGTTCACGCCGGACGCCGAGCGCACCAAGACCTCGGTCTTCACCGCGCTCTCGACCGGGTTCAAGGACGTGATCGCCATGGTTGCGGCCATGCGCAACTATCGCGACGCCGGCATCTATCTCGTCTCACGCATGTTCTATGTCGACGGCATGACCGCAGTCCTGCTGTTCACCGGCGTCTACGCCACCGGTGTCATGCATTGGGGTGCGCTGGAGATGCTGTTCTACGGCATCATCCTGACCATACTGGCGGTGCTGGGCGGCTTTGTCGGCGGCTGGCTGGACGCCTGGCTGGGGCCGAAGCGGGCGGTGCAGATCGAGATCGGCATGTCGCTGCTCGGCATCTTCGCCATCCTGGGCATGGCGCCCGACCGGATCCTGTTCTTCTGGCACTACAATGCGGCCCTGCATGCGCCGCTGTGGAACGGGCCCTTCTTCCGCACCCTGCCGGAGTGGGTCTTCCTGCTGATCGGCTTCTCCAATGCGGTCTTCATCACCGCCCAGTACGCCTCCAGCCGCACCCTGCTCACCCGCCTGACGCCGCCGGCCCAGACCGGAACCTTTTTCGGCGTCTATGCGCTGTCGGGAACCGCGACGGCGTGGCTCGCGCCCTCCATGGTCAGTTTCGGCACCCATTTTTTCAAAACCCAGCAGGGCGGCTTCGGCATGATCTCAATCCTGCTGGCGATCGGATTCGCCGGCCTGATGTTCGTGCGTGGCAACGATCGGGCACCCGCGCCCTGATGACGGCCATCCCGTCCGACGACCGGGGCCTGCTGCTCGGCGACGGCCTGTTCGAGACCCTCCTGGTCCTGTCCGGCCGGCCGCTGTTCCTCGCCGAGCACCTCGCCAGGCTGGCGCGCGGATGCGCGGTCCTGGGTCTTCCGCCGCCGGATGAGCCGGCCGTGCGTCGCGCCATAGACCAGGCCCTTGCCGGCGCCGGCCTGACGGACGGCCGGGCCGCCCTGCGGGTGACCTGGACGGCGGGTTCGGGCGGCCGCGGGCTGGATCGCCCGGCGTCGCCGCAGCCGCGGCTGGTGGTGACGGCCGCGCCGGCGCCAGCGCCGCTCGCGCCAGCCAGCCTCGCCATCGTCTCCGTTCGCCGCAATGCGGGCTCGCCGGCCTCGCGCTTGAAGACGCTGGCCTATCTCGACAACGTGCTGGCGCGGCGCGAGGCCAAGGCCGCCGGCGCGGACGAGGCGGTGATGCTGAATACGGCCGGCGAAGTCGCCTGCGCGGCGGCGGCCAATCTGTTCTGGGTGAGCGACGGGCGGCTCCGCACCCCGGCGCTCGCGTGCGGCGTGCTGGACGGGATCGTCCGAGCGCAGGTGCGGGCCCTCGCCGCCGCGATGGGCGTGGATGTCAGCGAGGTGCGCGCCGGGCCTGAGGCGCTGAGCACGGCCGAGGCGATCTTCCTCACCAACAGCCTTATCGGGGTGCGCGTCGTGGGCCGGCTGGGTGATCGCGTCTTGTCGCCGCATCCCCTGGTCGCGTCACTGACGGCGGCCTGGACGGCGCAGTGCGCCTGACCTAGCAGCCTGGCGACGGGATCGGGTCGACGATGCGCGGGCGCAGGTAGAAGACGTAGGAGTAGTTGAACGCGCTCGGCAGGATGTAGCTCACCGGCGAGGTGTAGGTGTACTTCGCCTCGGACATGATGACGCTTTGGTTGGCGGCGATCAGGTTGGCCTGGAGCGTCTCCGGTGTGCCGTTGGTGATCTTGGTCCAGTTGCTGCTCGCGCAGCTCCAGATGACGGTGGCGGCGGTGCCGGCGGCGTTCTCCTGAACCGCGGATACGCGCATCTGCAGGCTGGTCGTGTCGCTCGGCGACATGATGGTCTGGCCGGCGGCGAAGAAGTTGTTCATGTCAGCGACCGCCGGGGCGGAATATTGCGCGGTGAGGTCGCCGATCGCCGAGGCGACGTGGCTGGTCTTGCGTTGGGCCAGCATCGCGCCGCAAAGCTCGGCGACGCCGAAATAGGCCAGGATCAATATCGGCGCGACAAAGGCGAACTCGACGGCGGCGAGGCCGCCGCGATCGCGGAGAAACTGGCGAATGCGCCGCAAGGGCCGCATCATGATCCGTAAGGCTCGTTGCGGAACACCGAGGTCGAGGTGAGCAGCATCTTGCCCCCGCTGATTGGCGTGCCGATGTTGTCGAGGAGCGGCGCCAGCACCGTCCACTGGTAGAAGGCCTGCACCATGACGATGTCGCCGGGCCCGCCGAGGCTGAAGGTCAGGTTGTTCTGATTGATCGTGCCGCTCTGGATCGGACTGGGCTGGGTGATGGTCTGGAAGCTCGAGAAGGTCTGCACCTGGACGAACAGGTTGTTGGTGCAGTTGGTCCCCAGCCAGGCCACCTGATTGCAGATCAGGGTCTTGAACCCGGCGGCGGTCTCGGGGACGGTTTGGCCTTGCAGCGTGCCGGTGCGGATCTGGCGCGCCGCTTCATTGGTGGCAGCCTCCAGCGTGGTGGCGACGAAGTAGATCAGCCCGACCTCGATGATGCCGAACATCAGCGCGAAGAAGGGAATCGACACCAGCGCGAACTCGACGGCGGCCGCGCCGCGCCGGCCACGGGCGAAACGGCCGACAAACCGGCGAAGGCGTCCGAGGACTGATGGCATGGTCTGCATGGGCGCAAATCTAGCGCCACGTCCTTTATCGACGCTTAAGCTCGAAGATGATTCAGGCGCGCCGAGGATTGCGACCTCAAGGATGCACCCCACCGACCTGCGTCACGGTCACCGGCGGCCCGATATTCAGCGGCGCACCCTCGCTGCTGGGGACCGGGGGATTGGGACTGCTGGGGGTGGGTGTGGAGTTATTTCCAATGCTGGGCGCGGCTCCGCCGCCGCCGTTCATCGTCTCGCAGCGGCTGCTGCAGTGATAGTCCTGCGCCGCCTGGCCGCGATAGACCGTGACCCGGCCGGCGTCGGAGCCGACCACGGCGATGACGCTGTCCATGAGGGTGTGGCCGGAACGGTCGGTGACCAGAACCTGGGTCACGCCATAGCCCTTGCCCAGCACGATGACGCTGTGGGAATCGATCATGGTTACGTCGGCGACGGCGGGGTCGGCGACGAAGACATTGGCCGCGGTTCCATGCAGCATGACCCGCCGGCTTTGGTTCAGGTCGACCGTCGTGATCGCCGCGGCGAGGGCCTGGCTGGCGCTGAGCAACGTCGCGAACGCCAGGGAAAGCGTCCAGATCGATCGGCGCATGACCGAACTCCTTGAGAAATAAGCCGGGACAGACTTGGGCCGGAATGGTCAACAAATGCTGAAAACCGTCACCCGGGCCCTCGCGCGAGAGTCATAATGTATGCGACGGGCCAAAACCGGCCTCTATCGAGCTATGGTTAAGCGTTAGTAATAGTAAATATCCGTCAACCAAACAAATATATCGATCAATACTCTCCTGTTTACTGGACATTAAGCGCAGTGGTTCAAATTCGCCTTGTTTTCGGGGGCGAGCAGGCCGGACGGCTTGAACCTCCAGCTCAATGCTTGCTGAAACAGGAGATCAAGCAATGTCTAAGTTCGTTACGCGTTTTGCCAAGAATGAATCCGGCGCCACGGCCATCGAATACGGCCTGATCGTCGCTCTGATCGCGGTCTTCATCATCGGCGCCGTCACCAGCGTCGGCACCGCGCTGAGCACCAAGTTCAACTCGGTCGCTTCTTCGCTCTAACCAGCGTCGATACCCGACCAAGGGTAGTCTAAGAGGGCCGCGGCGTTTCATACGCCGCGGCCTTTTTCGTTTTATTCAATGCTAAGGGCCTATCGATTCGGGCCATGACCATCGCCGCATTCCGCAGCCTGTTCTGGATCCTCGTCGCGTCGGCGATCCTGCTTATCCCCGCGGGTCTCTGGGGCCGGCCCTTCGTCTTCTACGATACGCCGATCTATTGGGGCTGGGGCCGCGACATCGTCGAGGCCCTGGGGCGGCATTGGCCGCAAGCCGGCCAGGCCTGGGTTTCTGGACGGCCGCTATACGGCTGGGAACTGGGCGCCCATGGCGCCACCAGTGGCGATCTGCGCTTCACCCTGACGGCGATCGGCGCGCGTTCGCCCTTCTACGCCGTTCCGCTCTACCTTCTTACCGCGGCCGGCGGCGTCTGGCTGGTCGCGGCGCTGCAGGCCTTGGCGGCCGCCTGGGCGCTGCATCTTGCTTTCCGCGTGCTGGCCCCGGGCGCTGGACGCCTGGCCTATCTCGGCCTGGTCGCGGGCCTGACGGCGCTCACCAGCCTGGGGTTCGAGACGGCCTACGCCATGCCCGATCTCTTCGCCGGCTTGGCCCTGCTGGCCGCCGGCCTGCTGATCGCCCGATCCGCATCGATCGGCCGCTGGAGCCGACTGGGCCTTGTCGCGCTGATGGTCTATGCGGCCCTGGTCCATACCGCCAACCTGCTCGACCTGGCGGCCGCGGTGGTCTTCAGCCTTCTGGTCTACGGCCGCGCCGGCCTTTCCAAGGCCGTCTTGCGGGTCGCGCCGGTGGCGGCCGCCCTGGCGGTCGCCCTTGTCGCTTCGGCCTTGAGCCAGACGGCGCTGGCCCAGGCCTTTGGGCGTCCGCTTCTCACCGCCCCCTTTCTCGCCAGCCGGGTCCTGGCCGACGGAACCGGCCAGCGCTATCTGCGGCAGGCCTGCGCCCGCACAAAGCTGGCCGCCTGCGACTTGGCCGAGGTCAAGGCCGACTACCCGGAATATTATCTCGGCCTCTATCCGCTGGAGCCGCCGCCGCCGCTCGCCGATGCGGCGCGGGTCTATGACCAGCTGCAGTTCCGCGGTGTCAGCGACGCAGAGGCCGAGCATCGCGAGCGCTTCGTCCGCGAGCAGCCGCGTCTGGTGCTCGGCGCCTTCCTGACTGACGGCGGACGCGAGGCCGGGGCCATGCTGGCCAGCGGCGCGGCGGAGGCGCTCAATTTCGGCGTCAATCGCGACTTCGACAGCCTGCAAGGCCTGATGCGCGAGCATACCCGCAGGCGCGACCAGATCGTCGCGCTGACCCCTGGGGCGTCCACCTGCGTCCAAGACGCCGGCCGCGCCTGTCCCGAGCTCGACATCCCGGCGCTTGGCGCGGTCCAGGGCCTCGCCGTCTGGCTTTCGCTGGCGCTGCTCGCCGTCGGCGTCCTCCGCAAGCCCGCCACAACCGACGACGATCTGAGGCCGTTCGCTGTCTGCATGGTCGGCTTTGTTCTGGCCAACGCCCTGATCTGCGGCGGTCTGTCCGGCGCCTACGACCGCTACCAGTCGCGGGTCGAATGGCTGATTCCGCTCTGCGCGCTCATGGGGCTCGTCCAGTGGGCGCGGCGGAGGGGGACAGTCGGCCAGGTCTCTGGCGCAACCATTCCTTCACCGGTCGCAACCATCGTAGCGGCCACCCCCACCGCGAGACGATCGTGACCCTGTTGCAAGCCGCCGCCCTGGCCCTGTTTCCCGCGCTGGTGATCATCGCGGCGCTGACGGATGTCGCCAGCTTCACCATTCCCAACCGGCTGACCCTGCTGCTGGCGGCCTGTTATC
>CALAEG010000212.1 GCA_937890965.1 uncultured Caulobacteraceae bacterium
CCGGAGATCGCCGGCTCCACGCCCGGCCAGCTCGACGCGGTCGCCCTGCCCCACCTGCGCGCGGTCATCAAGATCGGCGGCGCGCGCCGTGCGGGCTGGCTCGACTTCGACGAGGTCGCGGGCCTCGGCCGACCGCAAGATGTCGCGGCGCTGAAGGCGCTGACGCCGACCCTACGCAACAACGAGGCGATCAATATCCAGTTCACCAGCGGCACCACCGGCCTGCCCAAGGGCGCGACGCTCTCCCACCGCAACATATTGAACAACGGCTATTTTCTGGGCTTCGCCATCGGCCTGCGCGAGGGCGACCGTATCTGCCTGCCGGTGCCGCTCTATCATTGCTTCGGCATGGTGATGGGCAATCTCAGCTGCATCACCCACGGTGCGACCATGGTCTATCCGTCCGAGGCGTTCGATCCGCTGGCGGTGCTGCAAACCGTCGAGGCCGAGCGCTGCACCGGCCTGTTCGGCGTGCCGACCATGTTCATCGCCGTGCTCGGCCATCCCGAGTTCGACCGCTTCGACCTGACCAGTCTGCGCACCGGCTGCATGGCCGGCTCGCCCTGCCCGGTCGAGGTGATGAAGCAGGTGATCGAGCGACTGCACATGAGCGACGTCACCATCGCCTATGGCATGACCGAGACCAGCCCGGTCAGCTTCCAGACCGGCCAGGACGATCCGATCGAACGCCGCGTCTCCACCGTCGGTCGGGTGCAGCCGCACCTGGAGTGCAAGGTGGTCGACGAGCACGGCGAGATCGTGCCGCGCGGCGTGGCCGGCGAGTTCTGCACCCGCGGCTATTCGGTGATGCTGGGCTATTGGGACGATCCGGAGCGGACGGCGGAGAGCATCGACATCGACGGCTGGATGCATTCCGGCGACCTCGCCACCATCGACGAGGCCGGCTACGGCAACATCGTCGGGCGGATCAAGGACATGATCATCCGCGGCGGCGAGAACGTCTATCCGCGCGAGGTGGAGGAATATCTCTATCGCCACCCGAAGATCGAGGACGTCACCGTGGTTGGGGTGCCGGATATCAAGTACGGCGAGGAGCTGTGCGCCTGGATCCGGCTCAAGCCCGGCGAGAGCGCCGAGGCCGAGGAGGTGGTTGCCTTCTGCCGCGGCCAGATCGCCCACTACAAGATCCCCCGCCACATCCGTTTCGTCGAGGCCTTCCCGATGACCGTGACCGGCAAGGTGCAGAAGTTCCTGATCCGCAATCAGATGATCGAGGAACTGGCGCTGAGCGTCGAACAGACGGCGTAGCCGCTCGAAGGGCGGACCCTCTTAGGACTTCGCTTTCTTCGGAGGCTTCGACTTGCCGGCGCTGTTGAGGGCGATCGCCTGGCGAACGAGCGCCTTGAAGGCGGCCTCGTCGATTTCTTCGCCTTCGGGAATGTCGATCGCGCGGCGGACGTTTCCCTCGAGGCTCGAGTTGAACAGGCGGGTTGGATCCTTCAGGGCCGCGCCCTTGGCGAAGGTGAGCTTCACGACCTTCTTATAGGACTCGCCGGTGCAGATGATGCCGTCGTGCGACCAAACCGGCGTGCCCATCCACTTCCACTCCTCGACGGCGTCCGGGTCTTCTTCCTTGATCAGTCGGCGCATTCTGCCGAGGGTTTCGCCGCGCCAGTCCCCGAGTTGGGCGATCCTGTTCGAAATGAGCTCCGAGGCCGACTGGCCTGGGCTCGCGTCCGACTTGTTCATGTTCCTATCCATCGATCCGCGCCAGGACCTGCTCCAGGTTTGCAAAGAACCTCTGCCACCCGGCCGTGGCGCCTCGGTAGGCCTGCTCCTGATCCGGCGTGAAGCCCGACTGCGCCATGCGCAGCTGCGTCCCCGCGCTTGTCGGGGTGAGCGTCCAGGTGACGATGCTCTCCAGCCCCATGGCGCCCCAGGCGTAGGCCAGGGTTTTGTTCGGATCGACGGTCAGCACCTGACAGTCGACAGAGCCCCAGTCTCCGCGAAGCGTGAAGTTGTGGTCCACGACCGGCTTGAAGTCGTTTTTCATCAGCCACGCCTCGATCAGGTGCGGCTGGGTGAGCGCGCGCCAGATCTTCTCCGGGGGGTATGGCACCTCGCGTACGACAACGACGGAGCGCGTTTCGGTCGCAATGTTGGTCATTGGTCCATCCTTTTCAGCAGGTCTTCGAGGTCGTCGAACCGGCTCTCCCAGAACCCGGCCATCTGCCTTGTCCAGTCGATCAGCGGGGCAAGCGCATCGACCTGCGCGCTATAGTGCGTCTGGCGGCCCTGGTGGCGGTCGCGCACCAGCCCGGCCTGCTTCAGGACTCCGAGATGCTTTGAGACGGCCGGTTGCGAGACCCCGGCCTGAGCCGTCAGGGCCCCGACCGTCTGGTCTCCGTCGCGACACAACCGCTCGAAGATGGCCCGTCGCGTCGGATCGGCGAGCGTTCTGAAAAGGATTTCGTGGGGCTGTGGCATCGCAATTGATAACTCGATGGCTATTGATGGGACATATAACCGGTCAGATATATGAGTCAAGAGGCCCGGATTGATCCTTGTCACCGGTGCCACCGGATACGTCGGCAGCACAGGGGATTTCCCACCCATCCGCGCCTTCAGGCGCCCGATGTCGGCCCGCGATGCACGCCCAGATCGGAGATGAATGCCAAAACGGCCTGGACTGCAGCTTGGTCGAGGTCAATCCGCGACTTCTGCTTCCAGAACGTCCCCTTGCCTTCGGCCGCCGTCAGAACCGCGAACTGCTCGGTAACGGCCAGGCGATAGGCCGTGATGTCGATGGAACAGCTTCGAAAACGCGGTCGCGGTCTCGTAGCCGACGCGGGTCGCAATCCGGGCAATCCCCTCGTCGCTTGATTCGAGCAGAAACGCGGCCTCCGCCATCCGGCGTGCGATCAGATAACGGTACATGGACTGGCCGACGAGCTTGGTGAAGCGAGCCGAAAACGCCGAGCGACCGAGCCCCACGCGGTGCCCGAGGTCGCCAAGGTCCAGGGCCGATCCGGTCGTTCGTGGATCGACTGAAGCGCCGGTCCTATCTGCGGGTCCGCCATCGCCCCGAGCCACCCGCCTTCTCCCGGACCGAG
>CALAEG010000213.1 GCA_937890965.1 uncultured Caulobacteraceae bacterium
GTCCTGCTGGCCTACGGCAAGCTCGACCTCTCCGATACGGCGATCGCCGGCTCGGGCCCCGACGATCCCTATTTCTTTGCGACGCTCGAGGGCTATTTCCCTCGCGGGCTCGAGGTCTTCAGGCGCGAGATGCGCCGCCACCGGCTGCGCCGGGAGATCATCACCATGATGCTCTCCAACGACATCGTCAATCTATGCGGCCCGACCTTTCCGCGCCGGCTGCTGGCCGCGGCCGGCTGCGATACCTCCGCCCTGATGGTCGGGTTCGCCGCCGCCAAGGCGACCCTGCGTTTTGACAACAGCTGGGGCGCGATCGCGGCCCTGGACGGCCAGATTCCAGCCGAGGCGCAGACGGCCCTCTATGCCGAGCTTTCGACCATATTGCGCGCCCAGACCTACTGGCTGGCCCGCCGCGCCGGGCAGAAGGGCCTGTCCGGCCCCTCCGAGAGCCGGCCCAAGGCCGAGGTCGCCGGCGCGGGCGTGCCGGTCGAGACCCTGGTCGAGGCCTATCAGCCAGCGATGGACGAACTGCGCAGCGCCGGCGCGGCCATCCTGTCGCCCTTCGAACAGAAGATCGTCGCGCGGCGGATCAGGGCGTTTCGCCGGGGCGGCGCCCCCAACGACATCGCCGCCAACCTGGCCGTTCTGGGCCTGTTGACCACGGCCTGCGACCTCGCCGACCTGGCCAAGACCGCGGACTGGCCGGTTCAGTCCGCCGCCCTGCTCTATCACCAGGCCGGCGCGCTCTTCGGCTTCGACCGGCTGCGCGCCGGCGCCGGCTCGCTGAAGGCGTCGGACGCTTTCGAGCGGCTGGCGGTGCGCCGGCTGATCGAGGACCTGGTGGCCGAGCAGACCGCGCTGACCCACGCGATCATCGAGTTCGCCGGAACGCCGCAGTCGGCCGAGACGGCGGCCGGCGCCCGCTCGGTGGTGCGCGGCTGGGCCGCCCTGCATGCCGGCACCGCCCGCGCCTGCGAGGCGGTCCTGGCCAGCGTCGAGGCGCCGGGCGAAGGCTGGAGCTTCGCCAAGCTGACCATAGGGGCCGCCGCCTTGCGCGAGCTGGGTGCCGCGGCGCGCTAATCGGTCGGCAATTACAGCTTCGCATTGAGCGGCGATGCATGCGAGGTATCGCCTACGGCGGCGCTTAGACCGCTGGCGAGAATTGGGAGAAAACCATGCATTTGCCTGTCGCCATGATCACCGTGCTTGCCCTGATGGTCTACCTCTGGCAGGGCCAGCGGGTCGGCGCCGCCCGCGGCCGCCTCGGCGTCGCCGCCCCGGCCACCACCGGCAACCCCGAATTCGAGCGGATCTTCCGGGTACAGGCCAATACGCTGGAGGGCCTGATCGTCTTCCTGCCGTCGCTTTGGCTGTTCTCCATCTACACCGGTGGCGACTGGATCGCCGCGGCGCTTGGGGTGATCTGGATCGTCGGACGGGTGCTGTACACCACGGGCTATTCCAGGGAGGCGGGGTCGCGCAGCCTGGGCTTCGGCATCCAGATGCTGGCGAGCCTCGTCCTGCTGCTGGGCGCGGGCGGCGGTGTGGTGTGGGCGCTGATCAAGAGCTACTATCCGCATTAGAGTTTTGTACGACCGGAGGCGCCGATCCGCGCACGCGCGGGAGACGCCCACGGGCTTAGCGCCGAAGGAGGCGTGGTGATGAAGAGATGGATCCTGGCCCTGGCCGCGACGGTCGCGCTCGGCGGGGCGCTATCGGCCTGCGAGACGGCCACCCCCTACCAGCCGCTCGCGGCCGGAAACGCCCAGTCCGGCGGCTATAGCGAGATCAAGCTTGAGGACGACCGCTGGCGGGTCAGTTTCAAGGGCAACACGCTGACCTCGCGCGCCACGGTCGAGACCTATCTGATCCATCGCGCCGCCGAGTTGACCGTCAGCCAGGGCTTCGACTGGTTCGAGACTGCCCAGCGACAGACCGACAAGCGCACCACGGCCTTCGACGCCGACCCGTTCGGCCCCTATGGCTACGGGTTCGGGTTCGGCTGGCGCTATTACCGGCGCGGCCTTGGCTGGGGCGACCCGTTCTGGGGCGGACCCTGGGGCGGCGGCCCCTGGGGCGGCGATATCGATCTGCAGACCATCGAACAGTTCGAGGCCTCGGCCGAGATCGTCATGCACCACGGCCAGAAACCTGCCGGCAATCCCCGCGCCTTCGACGCCCACCAGGTGCTTGCGAACCTGGCCCCGCGAGCAACGCCGCCAACCTAGATTTAGCGCGGCGCCATGCGGATTGCGCCGTCCAAGCGGACGTCTTCGCCGTTGAGATAGCCGTTGCGGATCATCTCCAGCGCCAGCGAGGCGTATTCCTCCGGCACGCCGAGGCGCTTGGGGAAAGGGACCTGGGCCGCGAGCGCCGCCCGGACCGGTTCCGGCGCGCCGGCCAGCAGCGGCGTATCGAAGATACCGGGCAGGATGGTGTTGCAGCGGATGTTTTCTTGGCTCAGGTCGCGCGCCACCACCAGGGTCAGGCCGACGACGCCGGCCTTGGACGCCGTATAGGCCGCCTGGCCGATCTGACCGTCCTCCGCCGCCACCGAGGCGGTGTTGACGATCGCGCCGCGGTCGCCGTCCGGCAGCGGATCCAGGGTCAGCATGCCGGCCGCCGACTTGGAGATGCAGCGGAAGGTGCCGACCAGGTTGATCTGGATGATCATGTTGAAGGCATCGGTGGCGAAGCGCTTGATCTCGCCGGTATTGCGATCGCGGCTGACGGTGCGGGCCGCGTTGCCCGTGCCGGCGCAGTTGACCAGGATGCGTTCCTGGCCGTTGGCGGCGCGGGCGGCGTCGAAGGCCGCATCGACCTCTTCTTCCGATGTGACATTGGCGGCGCAGAAGACCCCGCCGACCTCCTTGGCCATGGCCTCGCCCTTTTCGCGCTGACGCTCGAGGTCGAGGATGGCGATCTTGACGCCGTGAGCGTGGAGCGCGCGGACGGTGGCGGCGCCGAGGCCGGAGGCGCCGCCGGTGACGACGGCGGCGATGCTGGAATCGAGCTTCATGGACGTGGACCCTTCGGTTGAGTTTAAATGTCCGCGACGGTCCGCGGCTTTGGCGCAAGCGTTTAGCCGGGTTGAACGCGGACGCCAACGCTGACCCAAGGGCGCCCGCCAACGTGGCGTCCATCAATCCACCCGAGGAGACGTCCCCCATGGCCTACGAAGCGATCCTTTACGACAAGCACGAGCACGTCGCCGTCGTCACCCTGAACCGGCCCGAACGGCTGAACGCCATCTCCCAGGCCATCCGCGAGGAGGTGCACGCCGCGGTACGGGCCGCCCAGGACGATGACGAGGTTCGCGCCCTGATCATCACCGGCGCCGGCGAGCGCGGCTTCTGCTCCGGCGCGGATTTGAGCGGGGCCGCGGCGCGCCAGGCCGCCGCCGGCGGGGCCGCCGCAGCGCAGGCGCAAGGCGACCGGCTCGACGAGATCGGCTGGGTGGGCCGCTGGGCCCGGCGCTTCTTCTATTTCGACAAGCCGCTGATCGCGGCGGTGAACGGGATCGCGGCCGGCGCCGGCATGAGCATGGCCATGGCGGCGGACCTGCGGGTGGGTTCGGAGCACAGCCGCTTCAAGAGCGTCTTCATCGAGCGCAACTTCTCGCCGGATTCCGGCCTGAGCTATTTCCTGCCGCGGGTGATCGGCTACAGCCGCGCGGCGGACCTGATCTTCACCAGCCGCACCGTGCTGGCCGACGAGGCCTATCGGCTGGGCCTGCTCGACCGGCTGGTGGCCCACGCCTCCCTGGTCGAGGAGGCGGTGAAGGTGGCCGGTGAGATGACCGGCTGGCCGCCGCTGGCCCTGCGCATGAGCAAACGCGTGCTGCAGCACAATTTCGAAGCCGATTTCGAGACCGCGATCAAATATGAATCTGTCGGACTCGGCCTGGCGCGCAAGGCGACCAACGACCAGCGCGAATCCCTGTTGGCGTTTACCGAAAAGCGGAAGCCGAAATACACCGGGGCCTGACCGTCAAGACTTGAATACAGGCAAAAATTATACAGTAATTAGCTTTTAAGATACGGATAACGATTTCGGTACGGTTAGGGTTTACCGGCGTTTACTTTACCGATTAACGACAACGCAAGGGGTCCCCCTGCATAAGCTGAACGATCCCGACACCTTAGTCGAGGGTCAGTTTGGATTTCGGGGGCCACGAATGCGGCTTGGAACGATCGTCAGTATCGGAGCGTCCGCGGTCTTGGGTATCGGCGCGCTCCTGATCGCGCGTCTGTGGATTCCGAGCCACGCGCCGCACCCGGCCACGGCCCAGGCGGCCGCGACGGTCGTCGAAGCGCCGGTGGTGGTGGCCGCCAAGCCCATACCCTGGGGCGCCAAGCTCGACGGCCAGTTCCTCAAGGTCATCAAGCTGCCGGCCGCCGACGTGCCCCAAGGCGCCTATTCCAACGTCGGTCAGATCCTCAACCAGGACGGCGGCCCGCCGATGGCGCTGAGCGCCATGGCCGAGCAGGAGCCGGTCCTGCCCTCCAAGCTGAGCGGACCGGGCGAACGCCAGACCCTGGCCGCCCTGGTCGATCCCGGCATGCGCGCCTACACCATCGGCGTCACCGCCGTCTCGGCCGGCGGCGGCCACATCCTGCCCGGCGACCGCATCGACGTGGTGCTGACGCGCGATCTGGACCCGGGCGGTCAACCCGGCCCGACCGGCGCCGGTCGCCGCATGATGACCTCGGTGGTGATCCAGAACGTCCGCGTCCTCGGCATGGACCTGAACGCCAACCCGACCTCGACAACCCCGGCGGTCGCTTCCACCGCGACGCTGGAGGTGACCATGCCCGACGCCGAAAGGCTCGCCCTGGCCAGCCAGGACGGCACCCTTTCTCTCGCCCTTCGTCGCCCCGGCGCGGTCGATATCGCGCCGATCCGTCCGATGCTGGTCGGGGATCTCGGCCCGGCCGGACCCCGCCAGCACGACGCCAGCCCACCCCGTCACGCCAAGGCCAGCCATTCCGACACGCTGCCGCGGATCGATACGGGCGCCTCGGTGACGGTGGTCAACGGCGACACCGCGTCCTCTCTCAAGGTCCCCTTTGAATCTGTGAGCGCCGGCCTGTGATCATGCATCCCCTCCCCGTTTCCTCGTCGTCTCACCGGCGTCTCGCCATAGCGGCCCTCGCCGTCCTCGGCGCGGTCGCGCTGTGGCCCGCCGCGGCTTCGGCCGACAATGGTCAGCCCGATGACACCAGCGCGCGCATGATCGTGGTGGCCAAGGACAAGTCGGCGGCCTTCCGCCTCGACTATCCGGTCGGCGAGATCGTCGTCGCCCAGCCCGACATGGTGCAGCTGGTGGCGACAACCGACCACAGCTTCTACATCCGCGGCAAGGCGCTCGGCGTCACCAATCTGCTGATCTACGACCAGCGCCACCATCTGGCGCAGGTGATCGACGTGCGCGTCGGCCAGGACGTCGAGTCGCTGCAGCAGGATATCGAAGTCGCGCTTCCGGGCGAGCACATCACCGCGTCCAACTTTGCCGACGGCGTGCTGCTGAGCGGCAACGCCACCACCACCGCCGCGGCGGCCCGCGCTTCGGAGATCGCCGAACGCTATGCGCCCAAGGCGGTGTCCTCGACCATCAAGGTGGCCAACAACCAGCAGGTCGAGGTCGAGGTGCGCTTCATCGAGGCCAGCCGCTCGTCGCTGAAGGACGTCGGCTTCAACTTCGATGTCTCGACCCCCAACGGCGGCTTCGGGATCAATTCCGGCAGCGGTCTTGCGGGCAGCCAGCCGCCCCAGTCGACCATCTCAGGTTCCTGGAAGCTCGGGACGGTGTCGTTCGACGCCCGCCTCGAAGCGCTCGAGCAGAAGGGCATCATCCGCACCCTGGCCAAACCCAACCTCATGGCCATGTCCGGCGAAGAGGCGAGCTTCCTCGCCGGCGGCGAAATTCCCTATCCGGTGCCCAACGGCCTGACCGGCGTCACCCTCGACTTCCGCCAATACGGCGTGAAGCTGAAGGTTACCCCGACCGTTGAGGACAACGGCCAGATCCGCCTGAAGGTCTCGCCCGAGGTCAGCCAGCTCGACCAGTCGACGGCGGTCTCCATCGGCGGCATCACCGTGCCGGGCATCCTCGAGACCAACGCCTCGACCACCGTCGATCTGCAGGACGGCCAGAGCTTCGCCATCGCCGGCCTGTTCCAGCAGGACTACAACGACACGGTCCACCAGATACCGGGTCTTGGCGACGTGCCGGTGCTGGGCAGCCTGTTCCGCTCGGCCAACTGGCAGCACAAGCAGACCGAGCTGATCATCATCGTCACGCCCAGACTGACGGCGCCGACGGATCACATCGAGAGCCTGCCCAATCCGCTGCTGACCACCCGGGAGCCGTCCGGCATCGACCTGATCCTGGACGGCCTGACCTTCAAACCGGCGGCCAATCCGCCGGTGGCGGCGCGGTGAGGCCTGATAGATGAGCTCCGCCGCCTTCGCTCAACGTCGCATCCTGGTCATCGGCCAGCGGCTTTCGACCATTGCCGAACAGGCCCTGCCGGGCGCCCAGTTCGAGGTCGCCGGTCCCGACGCCTTTGATGGCCAGGCCCGCCTGGCCGCCCCCGCCGACCTGGTGCTGATCGATGCCGGCGCCGGCGATCCCGCGCGCCTGGCCAGCCTGATCGGCGCCCTGGCGCAAAGCGCGCCGCAGCCGGCCGCCATCCTGGTCGGCTCGCACCTGCCGGTGGTGGTGGCGCGCGCGCTCTTGAAGCTGAAACGCTCCGACGTGCTCGATCAACCGGTCTCGCTGCCGGACCTGGCCCGCTGCGCGGCGGCGCTGCTGGCCGACGGATCGGGCGTGCTCGAAGCCGTCCACGCCTCGCAGTGCTGGAGCATCCTCTCCGCCGTCGGCGGCGCCGGCGGCACCACCCTCTCCATCGAGCTCGCCACCACGCTGGCCGCCCGCACCCTGGGCGACCGGGTGGCCCTGGTCGACCTCAACCTCGCCGACGGCGCCGCCGGCGCCTATCTGGGCTCGGCCGCCAACATGCATCTGGCCGACGCCTCGGCGGCGCCGGAGCGGATCGACGCGGCCCTGCTCGACGCCTTTTCCGTGCGCGTCGGCGGCGGCTTCGACCTGTTCGCCTGCCCCCGCGACCCGCTGGCCTTTTCCAAGGTGACGCCGGCCGCGGTCCTGCGGCTGCTGGAAGCCGCCTGCCAGGTCTATGACTGGCTGCTGCTGGACCTGCCGCGCGGACGCCAGCCCTGGACCGCCGACGTGCTGGCCGGCTCCGACCAGATCCTGGTGGTCTCCGAACTGACCGTGCCGGCGCTGCTCGCCGCCCGCGCCCTCTCCCACGAGATCGAGGCCGAACTGCCCGACCGGGCGCATCCGCGGATCATCCTGAACCGCATGGCCGGCCGCATGTTCGGCCCGGCGCCCTCGCGCGGCGAGGCCGAAAAGGCGCTTGGCCGCAAGGTCGACGGCGTCATCACCTCCGACTGGGAAGCCGCCTCCTGCTCGGCCAATCTCGGCGGCCCGATCAGCCAACACCGACCACGCTCGAAGATCGTGCGCGACGTGGCCGCCATCGCCGAAGACCTGATCACCGGCGGTCATGCGCGCGGAGCCAAGGCCGCCTGATGAGCCGTTTCGCCGCCAAGACCGTCGCCCCCGTCATCGCCTCGCCGCTGGCCGCGCCGGCCGAGCCGTCCGTCCCGCCGCCGCCGGCGCCGCGGGAGACCCCGGTCGATGCGGCCTTTTTCCGCGACGACGGCCTGCTCGATGCGCGCATCAAGCTGCACGGGCGACTGATCGACGAGATCGACCTGTCCAAGCTCGACAAGCTGGACGAGGGCGAGATGCGCCGCCAGGTGCGCAAGCTGGTCGGCGACTTCGCCCGCGAGGAACGCCTGCCGCTGAACGGGGCGGAACTGGAACAGCTGGGCGCCTCGGTGTTCGACGAGATGGTGGGCCTTGGACCCATCGAGCCCCTGCTGCAGGACGACTCGATCGCCGACATTCTGATCAATGGCCCGTTCAAGGTGTTCATCGAACGCCACGGCGAGCTCGAACTGACCCCCGTCCGCTTCCGCGACAACGACCACCTGCTGCGCATCGTCAACCGCATCGTCGCCACCGTCGGCCGGCGGATCGACGAGAGCTCGCCCATGGTCGATGCCCGCCTGCCCGATGGCAGCCGCGTCAACGCCGCCATCTCGCCGATCACCATCGACGGCGCGGCGGTGTCGATCCGCAAATTCTCCAAAAAGCCGTACGATCTGCAGCGGCTGGTGACGGTCGGCGCCATGCCGGCCTGTGTCGCCGAATTCCTGCACGGCGCGGTCCGCTCGCGCGTATCAACAGTGATTTCCGGCGGTACCGGGTCCGGCAAGACGACGCTGCTCAACGCCCTTTCCGGCGCGATCGACCACAAGGAGCGGCTGATCACCATCGAGGACGCTGCCGAACTGCAGCTGCAGCAGCCGCACGTGGTGCGCATGGAGACCCGGCCTCCGAACATCGAGGGCAAGGGCGAGATCCGCCAGCGCGAGCTGGTCAAGAACGCGCTCCGCATGCGGCCCGACCGGGTGATCCTGGGCGAGGTGCGCGGCGAGGAAGCCTTCGACATGCTGCAGGCCATGAACACCGGCCACGAAGGATCCATGGCCACCATCCACGCCAATACCCCGCGCGACGCCATCACCCGCCTGGAGCAGATGGTGGCCATGTCCGGCATGCGGCTGACCCCGGAATCCACCCGCGGCCAGATCGCCTCGGCCGTGCACCTGATCGTGCAGGTCATGCGCCTGTCCGACGGCAAGCGCCGCGTGACCAGCGTCACCGAGATCACCGGCATGGAAGGCCAGGTGGTGCAGATGCAGGAGATCTTCGCCTTCCAGCGCCTGCACACCGAGGCGGACGGGTCGGTGGTCGGTGAATTCCGCGCCACGGGCCTGCGCCCCGGCTGTCTCGACGAAATGCTGCGGCGGGGGATCAAGTACGACACGGCCAATTTTGACCCTGGCCGCGCCCTGAGCTGACCGATGTTCGGGTTTCATCTCGACGCCGCCTTCGCGGTCCAGATCCTGATCTTCGCGGCGGTCTTCTCGGCCTGCCAGGCGGCCTATGGGCTGGTGCGCGTCGGGGGCGCCAAGCGGGCGGTGAACCGCAGGCTGGCCCTCTCCGAAAGCGGCATGGGCATCGGCGATATCGTCGGCGAGCTGCGCAAGCAGCGGGGCCTGCGCCAGAACGGCGAGCACCGGCTGAGCTGGCGCTGGCTGGCCGACCTGGTGGTCAGGTCGGGCGTGGTCTACCAGCCGCGAAACTGGGCGATCATCATTGTCGGCATGAGCCTGAGCACGGCCCTGCTGGTCTTGATGTTCACCCACAATCCGCTGTTCGCCGCCGTCGCCGCCGCTATCGCCGGGACCGGGATTCCGTTCGTCTATCTGAACTTCATGGCCGCCCGCCGCTCCAAGGCGCTCAGCAACCAGCTGCCCGACGCGCTAGAGGTGATCGTGCGCAGCCTGGAGGCCGGCCACCCGGTGCCGACGGCGATCGGACTGGTCGGCCGCGAAATGCTCGATCCGATCGGTTCGGAATTCGGCATGGCCGCTGACGAGATCGCCTATGGCGCGACGCTGGAAACCGCCATCGGTCACATGGGCGCCCGCTGCCGCCATATCGATATCGACCTGTTCGCCGCCACCATCCGCCTGCAGGACCGCTCCGGCGGCAATCTGACCGGCCTGCTGCGCATGAACGCCCACACGGTGCGCGAGCGGCGCAAGCTGCGGCTGAAGATCGCCGCGGCCTCGGCGGAGGGCAAGATGTCGGCCTATATTCTCACCGCCGCGCCTTTCTGCGTCCTGGGGATTCTCGAGCTCATCCAGCCGCACTTCTACGGCGACGTCATCCACCTGAAGGCCACCCAGTACGGTCTGATCGGCCTGGGAACCTGGATGTTCCTAGGCAATCTGGTCATGCGCAAGATGATCGATATGAGGATCTGAGCCCATGCAGACCTCTCCGCTTCCCGACAGCCTGACCCTTGCCGCGCTGGTGATGGTGGCCGCTGGCGTCGGCGCGCTTGGCTTTGTCGGCTTCCTGCAGGCGCGCGCCGGCCTTGCGCGGCGCGCACGGCTGGAGCCGGCGTCGGCGGGCAGTCTCGACGCCTCGTCGCGTCCCACCGCCTTTTCCGGTCTGGTCGGCGGCGTGCGCCGGCTGGGCGGCCAGAACCAGGTTCAGGATCCCACCCAGGTCTCTGCCCTGCGCAACAAGCTGATGCAGGCGGGCTTCACCAGCCGCGAGGCGGTGGCCTATTATCTCGGCGCCCGCTCAATCGCCCTGATCGCGGCGACCATCGCGACCTTGATGGTGATCCCGATGGCCTTCAGCCACACCGGCCTTGGCGCCATGTCGGTGGCCGGCTTCTTCGCCCTGGTCGCGGTGCTGGGCCCCGACCAGGTGCTGCGCATGCGGCGCAAGTCGCGCGAACGCGAATACCGCGACGGCTTTCCCGACCTGCTCGACCTTCTGGTCGCCTCGGTGCAGGCGGGCTTGAGCCTCGACGCCGCCGTCAGCCGGATCGGCGAAGAGCTGGGCAATCGCTATCCCAATCTGAGCGACCACCTTTTGCTGATGACGCTCGAACTGCGCGCCGGCCGCGCGCGCAAGGACGCCTGGAGCCGGCTGGCCGACCGCCTCGGCATCGACGAGGCGCGCTCCTTCGCCACCATGCTGCGCCAGGCCGAGGACATGGGCACCAGCCTCGGCGAGACGCTCAGCGCCTTTTCCGAAGACATGCGCGCCAAACGCATCCTGCGCGCCGAGGAACTCGCCAGCTCCCTGCCCGCCAAGTTGATGCTGCCGCTGATCCTGTTCATCTTCCCCTGCCTGATGGGCGTGCTCATCCTGCCCGCCGCCATCCACATCTCCCAGGCGTTCCACCACTGATCCCGATCAGTCGGCGCCGCAGGCGCGGCAAGATTCGACCGCCAAGGACGCGAAGACGCGCTTTGCCCTTGGCGTACTTTGCGTCCTTTGCGGTCGAGCTCGGTCGCCCTATCGACCCGTCCTATCCTCCCCATCGGTTCAATCGATTGGACGCGGGGGCCCAGGGCGTTTAGGCAGGGGCCAAGCCGGAGACTTGGCCAAAGGGCCGCTCCGCAACACCTAAGGAGATGCGTGATGGCGCTCGCGAGCAGCAAGACCCTCGACAATCTGAAGGCCGCCTTCGCCGGCGAGAGCCAGGCCAACCGGCGCTATCTCTATTTCGCGCAGAAGGCCGACGTCGAAGGCTATAACGACGTCGCCGCCGTCTTCCGTTCGACCGCCGAGGGCGAGACCGGCCACGCCCACGGCCACCTCGAATTCATGGAAGCCGTTGGCGATCCCGCCACCGGCCTGCCAATCGGCCCCACCGGCCTGAACCTCAAGGCCGCCGTCGCCGGCGAAACTCACGAATACACCGACATGTATCCGGGCATGGCGCGCACCGCCCGCGAAGAAGGCTTCGAGGAAATCGCCGACTGGTTCGAGACCCTGGCCAAGGCCGAACGCTCCCACGCCGGGCGCTTCCAGCGCGCCCTGGACACGCTGGACTAAGCGAACTCGGCGACGCATCCCCGATCCTCCCCCGTAGGGGGAGGGTGACCGCGTGCAACGCGGTGGAGGGGGTGCGAGGCCGGCCGCTCCCGTTTCAAGAATGACCTGAGTTCTGCCTGCCATTGCCCAGACTGGGGCAAGGCCCCCTCCACCACACTTTGTGTGGTCCCCCTCCCCCTACAGGGGAGGATCTGGAGCGAAGCGATGTCTGACGAACCCGCGGGCGAAGGGGGCCTGAACGCCCCCTTCCGCCACCCCATCGATTGGCGCAGCGACGCCTATTACGATCTCGGCTTGGTCGAGGCCGAGATGGATCGCGTCTTCGACATCTGCCACACCTGCCGGCGCTGTTTTAATCTCTGCGACAGCTTCCCGATCCTGTTCGACCTGGTCGATGAGAGCCCGACCGGAGAGGTCGATGGCGTCGCCAAGGCCGATTACGCCAAGGTCGCCGACGCCTGCACCCTTTGCGACATGTGCTTTATGTCCAAGTGCCCCTATGTGCCGCCGCACCCGTTCGACATCGACTTCCCGCACCTGATCCTGCGCCATCGCGCCGCCAACCGCCGCGAGGACGGCGGCGACTTCATGCGCGACCAGCTGGCCGAGACCGATCGCAACGGCAAGCTCGTCGCTCCCGTCGCCGGCGTGGTCAACTGGGCGACCGCCAAGCGCAACCGGCCCGTCCGTAAGGTCATGGAGGCGGTGGCCGGCATCGCCGCCGAGGCCGACCTGCCCCGCTATCACGCGAAGACCGCCGAGAGCCTTTATCGCACCCCCCCGGCCGCCAATCCGAACGGCGTCGCCTATGGCAAGGCCAAGGCCGCCGTCTATGCGACCTGCTTCGTCGACTACAACACGCCTTCGACCGCGGTCGCCGCCATGGCCGTCCTGGCCCATCTCGGCGTCGAGGCGGCGATCGACTATCCCGGCTGCTGCGGCATGCCCAAGTTCGAGGGCGGCGACCTGAAAGCCGTCGCCCACCAGGCCGAGACGGTCGCCGCCCATTTCGCGCCCGTCATCGCCGAGGGCCGCGAGGTCGTGGCCCTGACCGCCAGCTGCGCGCTGATGCTCAAGTTCGAATGGCCGCTGCTGCTGCCCGAGAACGAGGCGGTGAAGCGGCTGGCCCTGGTCACCCGCGACATCGGCGAATACGTCGTCGCGTTGACCAAGGCGCACGGCGCGCCGGCAAACATCCAGCCCATCCCCGGCGGCATCACTCTGCACCATGCCTGCCACGCCCGCGCCCAGGCCATGGGGGTCAAGTCGGCCGAGATGCTGAAACTGATCCCCGAAACCAAGGTCGACGTGATCGAGCGCTGTTCCGGCCATGGCGGCACCTTCGGGGTGATGAGGGCCACCCGCCCCCACGCCCTGAAGGTCGGCCGCCCGACCGCCCGCCAGGTGCGCGAAGAGGGCAATGAGACCCTCTGTTCCGACTGCCCGCTGGCCTGCGAACACCTGGGCCAGCTGGTCACCGCCGAACTCGCCGATGGCGCAACGCTGCGTCAGGCCCACCCGATCGAGATCTTCGCCCAAGCCTTGGGCCTGACCTGACCATGCCCGCCAAAGACCGTATCATCACCAAGGCCGACATCGTCCCGGACGCCGTTTACGCCGCCCAGCGCAAGGCGCGCCGGTCCGCGCTACTGCCCGCCAAGCGCTTGAGGCGCGTGGCGCTCGGCCCCTATTGCACTCTGATCTTCGAGAGCTTCGAGACCATGCTCTTCCAGGTGCAGGAGATGCTGCTCACCGAAAAGGGCGGCGACGCGCAACTGCCCGACGAACTGGCCGCCTATAACCCGCTGATCCCGCAAGGCAATGAGCTGGTCGCCACCGTGCTGTTCGAGATCGACGAGCCCGTCCGCCGCGCCCAGGTCCTGGCCGAGCTGGGCGATGTCGAGGACCATTTCTTCCTGGAGATCGGCGCCTCACGCGCGCCGGGCCTGGCCGAGGGCGACATCGAGCGCACCCGCGAGGACGGCAAGACCTCGTCCGTCCACTTCCTGCACTTCCACCTGACCTCCGACCAGGCGGCCGCCTTCCGCGATCCGGCCGTCACCGTCCGCATCGGCTGCGACCACCCCCGCTACGCCCACCTCGCCGCCCTCAGCCTCGAAACCCGCGCCGAACTGGCCCGCGATCTGGCCTAGGTCGGCCTCAGCCACCCCGCGGCGCGGAGCTTGGCGACCGAGGCGCGGCTGACCGGGACTTCCAGGCCGTTGCTGAGCCGTAAGGACAGGTTGCGGCCGCTGGTCACTGGCTCGGCGACCGCGGCCCTGGCCACCCACCAGGAGCGGTGCACCTGCAGGCCATCCGTCGCGCCGAGCTCGGCGATGGCGTCCTTCAGCGGTGTCAGGATCAGGTCCGAGCCACTGGCTGTATGAGCCCGCACATAGTGGTCCTCCATCTGCAGGCAGAGCAGGTCGCGGCCGAGCCGCGGCGGCAACCGATCGAGGAAGCCACCGCCAGCAGCGGCTGGGCGCAAGGCGGGCGCCGGGTCCGGCGCCGCGTTCCACCCGCGTTTCGCCGCCCCCCTCCAGCCGCGATCGACCAGGAAATAGTAGGCGAAGGAGAGGGGCTCGGACATGGCCAGGGTCTGGCCATACTGGGTGAAGAGCGGGGAGAGCCGGCCGTGATTGGGCGGCCAGAACCAGGCTGAAAAGAAGCCAAGCGCGATCGCCAGCGGCAAGGCGCCGACGGCCACACCGACCGCGATGACGAACCAGATCGGCAGGTCTAACCGGATCGCCGCCCGCGCCGACAGCCGCACGAAGGTCGAGAGCGCGATGAAGCCGATCCACATGTTGGCGACCCAATAGGCGATCCGCAGCTCGACCGGTCCGCCATAAAAGCTGCCGAACGGCCCGATCACGCCCAGAAACACGCCGATCGCGGTCATGACGGCGAGGTCGATCGCCCACTCGCGCGGCGTGCCGAAGACGCTCGGGGTTTCGCTCATGGAGCGGTGTTTAGCCTGCGTTGGAAGACGCCCGCAAATGCCGCGCCCGTTCGCCCATTCGCGCATCCCGTTCGTCCGGCCGCGAACCCGTTCGCCGGCCAGCGCAGCCGCTGTGGCGAGGCGGATGCGGATGTCGTGTCTGGCCGCAACGCCAATGGAGCCCGTCATGACCACCGCCACTGAAATCCTCCCCGACCCGACCCAAACCGAAGGCTCGCGGGTGCATCCCATCGTCCACGCCGGCAAGTGGCTGGCCGCCGACCTCTTCTCCACCCTGATGTTCGTCGGCCTCTATGCCGTCACCCACAGCGTCTATGTGGCGACCAGCCTGGCCATCGCCGCCGGCGTCGTCCAGATCGCCTGGCTGAACTTCCGACGCAGCCCGATCGACGCCATGCAGTGGATCAGCCTTGGCCTGGTGGTGGTGTTCGGCGGCGCCTCGCTCTTCGCCCACGACCCGCGCTTCATCATGCTCAAGCCGACTTTGATCTATGCGGTCATCGGCGCGGTGATGCTGAAGCCCGGCTGGATGACGCGCTACCAGCCGCCGGCGGCCCTGCCCTGGAGCCGGGATGTGGCGGCCGTGTTCGGATATGTCTGGGCGGGGCTGATGTTCCTGACCGGCGCGCTCAACCTCGCCCTGGTCGTCCACGGCGATCCCAAGACCTGGGCCTGGTTCATCGGCGTCTTTCCCATCGCCTCCAAGCTTGCACTTTTCGCCGTGCAGTATTTCGCCACACGAGTCATCGTCACCGGGCGGATCCGCGCCGCCGCCGCCGTCGCTGGCTAGGGGAAGATCAGATGCACCGTCGAGACCTGCTCAAGGGCTGGGCCGCCCTGCCCCTGGCGGCCGCCCTGGCGCCCGTGGCCGCCGCCGCCCGAGCGAGCGTCCGGCGCGTGCGCCCCACCGACCCCGCCTGGCCCAGCGCCGCGCGCTGGGATGAGCTGAAGCAAAGGGTGGGCGGCCATCTGCTGGTCCCGCAGCCGTTGGCCGCGGCCTGCGAGACCGCACCAGACAGCACCGCCTGCTTCGCCCTGCCCGCCACCTTGCGGAATCCCTACTATATCGGCGACCAGCCGGGCGGGACCCAGTCCTCCGGCTGGCTGGACGCCTGGACGGCGCAGCAGAGCGCCTATGCGGTGGCCGCCCACGGCCCCGCGGACGTGGTCGCCGCGGTAAATTTCGCCCGCCAGCACAATCTGCGCCTAGTGGTCAAAGGCGGCGGCCATTCCTATCTGGGCACATCCAATGCCCCGGACTCGCTGCTGGTCTGGACCCGGGCGATGAACGCCATCAGCCTGCACGACGGCTTCGTCCCCGCCGGTCTCGAGGGCGTCCAGATCCCTGTCCCCGCGGTCAGCGTCGGGGCCGGCTGCATGTGGATGGACGTCTATGACGCGGTGACCACCAAGGCTGGTCGCTATGTCCAGGGCGGCGGCTGCACCACGGTCGGCGTCGCCGGCCTCGTGCAGAGCGGCGGCTTCGGCTCGTTTTCCAAGGGCTTCGGCACCGCGGCGGCCAATCTGATCGAGGCCGAGATCGTCACCGCCGACGGGCGCCTGCGCACCGTCAATGCGCGCCAGGACCGCGAACTCTTCTGGGCGCTGAAGGGCGGCGGCGGCGGCAGCCTGGGCGTGGTGACCCGGCTGACCCTGCGCACCCACGCGCTACCGCAGACCTTCGCCGCCGTCATCGGCACGGTCCAGGCCAAGTCGGACGAGGCCTTCAAGCGGCTGCTGGCGCGGTTCATGGGCTTCTATGCCGACGCCCTGATGAACCCCCATTGGGGCGAGACGGTCTCCATCCATTCGGACAACCGACTGGAATTCTCCATGCTCGGCCAGGGCCTGAACCAGGCCGAATCCATGGCCGTCTGGACGCCGTTTCGCCAATGGGTGGCCGCCTCGCCAAAGGACTATTCGGCCGTCGGCCCACTCATCTTCGCGGTGCCGGCGCGCACATTCTGGGATGCGCCGTCGCAGCACCATAACGGCGCCATGGTGCTCGACGAGCGCCCCGGCGCATCACCGGACCACGGCTACTGGTCTGGCGACCGGGGCCAGGTGGGCACGTTCTGGCACGCCTACGATTCCATCTGGCTGCCCGAGACCTTGTTGCAGCCTTCGCAACGCGAGCGGCTCGCCGGCGCCCTGTTCGACGCCAGCCGCAGCGCCACCTTCGAGCTGCATTTCAACAAGGGTCTGGCCGGCGCGCCGCCCGAGGCCCTGGCCATGGTCAAGGATACCGCGACCAATCCCGAGGTCATGCACGCCTTTGCACTGGCCATCGTCGCCAACGGCGGCCCACCCGCCTATCCCGGCCTGCCGGGGACCGCGCCGGACCTCGTCAGTGCGCACAGGAACGCCGCCAAGGTCGCCGCCTCGGCCGCGGCCCTGCGCGGTCTCGCCCCCGGCGCCGGCTCCTATGTGTCCGAGAGCAACTATTTCAACGCCGACTGGCGCAACGCCTATTGGGGCTCGAACTATCCGAAGCTGCGCACGGTCAAGACCCGCTACGACCCGGGCGGGCTCTTCACCGTCCACCACGGCGTCGGCAGCGACGAGTGGAGCCCGGACGGCTTCACCCGACTCGGCTAAGGCTGACGCCTCTGGGCATGGGGAGCGGAGCGCGATGAAACCCTTGGTCATGGTCGGCGCGGGGCTGGGTTCGCTGCCGCGTATTGTCGCCGAAGCCGCTGCCGCGGGCGGAACGCCGCTGGCCGGCTATCTGGACGCCGGCGACGATCCCCAGCCGCCGACCACGCCTCTCGAGCGGCTGGGCAATGAGAGCCTGCTCGACAATCCCGAATTCCTTGCCGCCTTCGACCTGGTGGTCGCCGTCCAGGGCCGCGGCCGGCGCGCCCTGTGCGAGAGGATCCTGGCCCGCGGCGGCGCGCTTCCGGTCCTGGCGCACCCGGCGGCGACCATTTCGACCACCGCCAGCATCGGCGCGGGGACCATCCTGTCGGCGGGCGTGATCGTCCAGTCCGACGCGCGGATCGGCCGGTTCTGCGGCCTCAACACCGCCTGCAGCATCGACCACGACAATGTGGTCGGCGACAGCGTCTCGATCGGCCCTGGCGCCCATACCGCCGGCCGCGTCACCATCCTCGACGAGGCCTTCATCGGCCTTGGCGCGCTGATCATCAACGGCGTCACCATCGGCCGCCGCGCCACGGTGGGCGCCGGCGCGGTGGTGGTCCGCGACGTGCCCGAGGGCGCGACCGTGGTGGGCAATCCGGCGCGCCCGCTGCCGGCGAAGCCAGCGAGCGCCGGCTAGGCCGCGGCGGTTCCGCCGCCCTTGGCGATGCCATGGGCGATGAAGTTGACCGCGTCGTAGCGGGTCATCCTCTGCTCAAGGAGGAAGCGTGTGGCGTGGCTCTCGCGCTCGGCGAAGATGGCGACCAGCACGTTGGCGCCTGTGACGTCCCCCCGGCCGGCCGCCTGCACGTGGATCACCGCGCGCTGGATGACGCGCTGGAAGCCGGCGGTGGGCGCGGCGTCCCCCTCGTCTTCGACCACGATCGAATTCAGTCCGGTGTCGAGATAGCCGGCCAACGCCGTCCTCAGCCCATCGATGTCGACAGCGCAGGCCGTCAACACCGCCGCTGCGTCCCGGTCGTCGGCCAGGGCGAGCAGGAGATGCTCGGGCGTGGCGTACTGGTGCTTGCGCTGGTTGGCGAAGGCGACAGCCCGGTGCAGCGTCTCCTCGAGATTGCGCGAAAAACCCACGTGGCCGGATCGTACAGGCCGCTCGGCGGCGGGAGGCGTCGGGGGAGCGGCCGCCTTGGGCGGATCGGCCGGCTCGGCATATAGCATGGCCGAGAGCGTGTTCCAGTCCCTCAGCCCGAACGCCTGGGCGATCAGTTCGAGGCTGTCGCTATTGCTGATCTTCAGGCCCTTGGCGGCGAGCGCCGCTCTGAGCGTACGCGCCATGGTCTTGGCGTCGCGGAAATCGCGCATGGAATCATCCTTTGCTTTCAGAGCGAACTTGGATGCGCCAGGGGCTTGCGTTGCTGACCCGTTCGCTCGGGGCAAAGGGCGGTTGGACGTCCGCGATACGTTCACCGAACCCCTTAAGGGCCGCAAGCGGCAGGCCGTATCAGCCTGGCGCCGAAATTGGCGAACCGGCCGGTCGGTGTCAATCCGTTGTCGTCTGAGCCGACGCCGGTGGCGCGTTGACCAGCCAGCCAAAGACGATGACCGCCGCGCCGGCGCCGAGCAGCTGGGCGGTGATGAACAGCGGCGCGGATGTGGGCGCGATGCCGGCGAAGGTGTCCGACAGGCTCCTTGCCACCGTGACGGCGGGGTTGGCGAACGAGGTCGAGGCGGTGAACCAATAGGCCGAGGTGATGTAGAGGCCGACCATCCAGGGCGTCGCCTCGGCGCGAAATCGCAGACAACCGATGATCGTCCCGATCAGGCCGAAGGTGGCGACGAACTCGGAAAACCCTTGCGAAGGGCCGTCCCGCAGCTTGGTCGACACCTGCAGGATTGGCTCGGCGAACATGGCGTGGGCGGCCCAGACGCCCGCCACGCCGCCGAATATCTGGACGGCGACATAGGCCCCCGCCAGCGGCCAGGCGATCTCGCCGCGGAGCGCAAAGGCCAGGGTCACGGCCGGGTTGAAATGAGCGCCCGACAGAGGCCCGAAGATGGTGATCAGCACCACCAGGCCCGCGCCCGTCGCCAGCGTATTGCCGAGCAGGGCGATGGCCGCATTGCCGCCGGCAAGCCGCTCGCCCATGATCCCGGAACCGATCACGATCATCAGCAGAAGCGCGGTTCCCAGGCCCTCCGCGGCCAGTCGGCGGCCGCGATCGAAGCTCTGCAGTGGCGGCTCCAGGCTCGCCTGGGCCGTCATGCCGGCTGCGACGCGTCTTTGGACTGGCCGATCTCATCCAGCCGGCGCTGTAGCGAAGCCTTTTGCAGGCTGGCGATCGGCAGGCTGGCGAACAGGCCGATGCGGTTGTTCAGGACACGGAACGCCTCGGCGAAGGCCAGACCTATGTCCGCGTCCGAGCCGGTTACGGCCGCCGGATCGGCGAGGCCCCAATGGGCGGTCATCGGCTGGCCCGGCCAGATCGGGCAGACCTCGCCGGCTGCCTGATCGCAGACGGTGAACACGAAATCCAGCCGCGGCGCGCCGGGAGCGGCGAACTCGTCCCAGGGCTTTGAGCGCAGGCCCTCGGTCGGATAGCCCATGCCGCGCAGAAGCCGCAGCGCCGCCGGATTGACCTCGCCTTTCGGATGCGACCCTGCCGAATAGGCGCGGAAGGCGCCGCCGCCGATCCGGTTCAGGATCGCCTCGGCCAGGATCGAGCGCGCCGAATTGCCCGTGCAGAGGAAGAGGACGTTGAAGGGCGCGGTGGTTTCGTCGGCCATGTCGAGGGCGCGCCCTAAGCGCAACAGGCTTGTTTGGGTTCGGCGCGAACCGCTTCGGGCTCGTCCTCGCCATAGGTGGCCGCATCGCCGAAGGTGAAGAAGGTCTCCCACCGTATGCCGGTGGGATCGTTGACCCAGGCCTTGTCGGACTTGGCGTAGCAACAGGTCGTCGCTTCCTGCTCGCGCGTCGTCTCGCCTGCCGACTTGAGCCGCGCGGCAAGCTCAGCAAGCTCTTCGCCCGTCTCGACCTGGATGCCGAGATGGTCGACGCCGTTCGCCTGTCCGCGCACCGAGATCGCGAAGTTCACGCGCGGATCGTCGAGCATCCACTTGGCATAGTCATCCTTCAGCACCGACGGGCTTGCGTCAAAAAGCGTCGAGTAGAATCCGACGGACTGGTCGAGATTCTCGACCGCGACGTGGACATGCAAACGTTTCATGGGATGGCTCCTTCAAGCGGGTCACAACAGGCCGCGCGCGCGGCGACCTCGGCCAGCGGCGCGCAGACCTCGGGCCGCCCCTGGCAACAATCCTCGGTCAGATAGACCAGCAGCTGGCCCATGGCTTGATAGTCGGCTGCGTAGATGATCGAGCGGCCATCGCGGCGACAGGAGATCAGTCCGGCGTTGGAAAGCAGGTTGAGCTGGGCTGACAGCGTGTTCGGGGTGATATCGAGGCTGCGGGCGATTTCGCCGGCCGCGATCCCCTCCGGCCCGGCTCTGACCAGCAGGCGAAAGACGATCAGCCGCGAATCCTGCGCCAAGGCTGAGAGACGTCTGGTGGCGGCACTTACCTCCATATTTCCACGATCATGGAAATATTTGCGATCGTCAAGCCCTGATCCGTACTTCCCAGCCGTCATGGCCCTACTTTCGGGCCACCCATGATCACCGTGAAGCGTGAGTGCTCATGGGTCCCCCGCATTCCGCCGCTAAAGCGGCTCCAGCGGGGGATGACGGGGTTGATCCGCGGCTTTGCCTCAGCGCTTCGCGAAGTTGGCGATGTCGCTGGCGGTGTCGTTGCTGATGTCCGGGCAGCAGATGGCGAAGATCTCGGTGCCGTGGATGGTGCCCATCACCTGGCGGCAGCGGGCGGCGACGCCGTTGTGCATGAGCAGCCGGTAGAAGCCGATGCCTTCGTCGCGCAACGGGTCGCACTCGTTGACGCTGATCACCGTGGGCGGGAGGCCCTTGACGTCGTCGGCGGTGGCGAAGGACGGCCAGGCCAAGGGGTTGCGGGCGCGAAACGCCTCGATCCCATAGCCCATGGCCCCGCGGTTGTTGTGCAGGTCCAGGAGCAGGCCGTTGTTTTCGGTCGAGGACGGGTTCTCCGGCAACGGCCACTGGCCGGCGATATAGGGGCACATGGCGTAGAGGCCCTTGATCAGGCCCAAGTCCCCGTCCTTTTTCAGCTTCAGCCCGGTGGCCAGGGTCAGGTTGCCGCCGCCGCTCTCGCCGGCGACGACGATGCGGCTGGGGTCGATGTTCAGGGCCGCGGCGTTGGCATGCACCCACTTCAGGCCCGAGACGCAGTCGTTCAGCCCGGCCGGAAACCGCGCAACCTCCGGCGCCGAGGAGGCGCGCAGCGCATTGCGGAAATCCACCATGGCGACGGCCACGCCCTGAGCGGCGATGATCTTGCCCCAGGCGCGGTACATCCCGTCGAAGCAGGACATCGACGCCATGCCGCCGCCGTGGATGTAGTAGACGCAAGCCAGCGTCTCGGCATTGTCTGGCCGGATGAGCTGGATCTTGATCGTGTTGCCGTCGGGCGACGAGGTGAAGCTTTCCGTCCGCTTGGTCAGGCCGGCGGAGGGCGCGACGGTCTCATTGTCCACCGCGTCCATCATCACCTGGAATCCCGCCGCCCGGGCCTTGGCCTCCTCGCTGTTTTCTTCCGCCAGCAGCTCGTCGCGGCTGGCGACGTCGCCGGGCGTGGTCATGTCCGGCGTTGCGCCGAATATGGCCTTGATGCGCGGATCGATGCGGGGGTCTTCGGCGATTTTCGAGGCCATCGAGCGTTTCCCTATGCTTTGGCTTCGTTCGTCTACTGCAGACCGCTCCCCGTCAACCGCATCAGAAGTCTGGACAGATCGGCCTGGCCGGCGGTCTCGGTCTTTTCATAGACGCTGGCCAGATGGGTGCGCACCGTGTGCACGCTGAGGCCCAGGGCCTCGGCCATGGCCTTGGGCCGGGCGCCGTCGAGCAACAGGCTGGCCACCCGCGCCTGGGCGGCGGTCAGGCTGAAGGCCTCGCGCAGACGGTCGCCGGCTAGGTTCAGTTCGCCATAGAGATCGGTGACGCAGACCAGCACCGTCGGGCCGGCGGTGAAGACCGGCAGGCTGCCGGCGTTCAAGGGCGAGACCGTGATCGACAGCGACGCGCCTTCGCCCGTCCGCTGGATGGCCATGGAGCCGCCGCGGCGGCCGGCGCCGGCATCCGGTCGGCCGGCGGCGGCGATCAGGCCGCGCAGGGTCTGGGTCGCCGGGGCGCCGACCGCCGAGA
>CALAEG010000214.1 GCA_937890965.1 uncultured Caulobacteraceae bacterium
GCCGCGCTGTAATGTTCGGCGAAGTCGACATTGTAGTGGGTGGCGATCAGCGCGGTGCGCGGCCGCTGGCCCTTCGGCGTCCAGTAGAGTCCCTGGCAGGGATGACCGCCCGCCTGGATACGCGGCGCCGTCGGCGAGGGCCGCCCGATGAACTGGACGTCGACGTCCGACTTAAGGTCTGAAGAACTCAACGGCCCAATCTCCTCCCCTGACGCCGTCCGCGGCTCGGCCAGCGGGACACGTTCGGCCTGCGTGTCCTCAAGTTCAAGACGCGCCGGATATCCGGCTCAACCAATGGTTAAGCCGGGCCGGCTATCTTGAGCCTGGGTTCTCACTCGGAGCCGATCGAAGGAGGCAGACCGTGCACCGAGCCTTGGCTTCGTACGCTTCTGGGCGGGACCCCGCGAGCACCGTGCAACTCAGTTTCGGCGACGGCTTAGCCGCCGGCGGCGCGCCTCATCCATTCCGAGCCACGGAAGGCGACAAACGCACCTCGCCTCGCCGCCGCGTCCTGCTCAGCGCCCTGATCGTCGACCACGGTTTCGGCACGATCTTTCGCTGCCAGGTTCGCGACGTTTCGGACCAGGGCGCGCGGCTGAACATTCCCGACTGTTTTCTGGTGCCGGCGGGCTTCTGGTTGATCGCCCTCAGTTCCGCCGTCGCCTATGAGGCCAAGCTGGCCTGGAGGCGCTTTCCCAGCCTTGGCGTATCCCTGGGCGACCCCATCGAGCTCGATGAACCCAGCACGCGCATCGGGGTAAAGTTGAGGGGCGTGTGGCTCAGCGCCGTTCGATAGCGAATGACCAGTAAGAGTTCGGAAAAGGCGCTGGGGCGCCGGACGCTCGATGCCGGCCCGCAAGATGAACCCGCCTTCGACGGCGCCGACCGCCGCACCGGCGGGGTCCGCCGCGCCGCGCCGCGTGCGCGCTCGCTGCTCACCGGCAAGATCGTCATCGGCGACGGCCGCGAAAGCCACGACTGCATTGTCCGCAACCTTTCGACCAGGGGCGCCCGCGTGCGCATCGCTGGCGCGGTGAACCTGCCGGGGACGGTGGGGCTGCTGGTGGTCAAGGAAGGCCTGCTGTTCGACGCGGCGATCGCCTGGCGGCGCGGCGACCAGATCGGCCTCACCTTCAGCGGCCAGCACGACCTTCGCGAGGATGTCGATCCCGCGCACCGGCAGGCGCGCGCGCTCTGGGCGGCGCTGTCGCCGCTCTAGCCGGAGCGCGTGCGGTCCGGCTTTCCGGGTGGACAGGGTATCGGCAAACTTGCTCAATCGCCGCAAGCGATCGGAGACACCGCCATGAGTCTAGACACCCCCCTCATCCCGCGCAGCCGGCTTCTGTGGCTGGCGGCGGCCGTCCTCGTCGCCATGAGCCTCGCGACGGCGGGCCACGCGCGGTACGCCGGCGATCGCGAGACGGCGCTGTTCGACCATCCGGCGCGCGTCCAGACGGTGAAGGCGACGTCGGCCGACGATCCGATCGGCGAGATCACCTGCACCACCTATGCCGACCTGATGATCCGCGAGACCGGCACCGACACGCCGGACCCCGGCGCGGCCAGCCTGGTCCGCATCGCGGCCGGCGCCAAGCGACCGGTCTGCGGCCACGCGGCTGTGCCCGGGAGCACGCCGTTGAAAACCGAAGGCCAGTCCCTGCTTGGCCGCAAAGGCGGCTTCCTGGTCTTCAGCGATACCGATCCCAACGGCGCGGTGTCGTTCCAGGTGCTCGCCGCCAGCGACGGCCGGCAGATCTTCACCGACGCCAAGACCGACAAGGGCTTCACCGCCGTCCGCCTGAAGGACGGCGCACTGCATCTGGTCTACCGGCGCGGCTTCAACGCCTCGTGCTCGATGGTCAAGGACCCCGCGACCTGCTGGGCCAGCCTGGTGCAACAGGGCGCGATCCCGCCGGAGATGGCCAAGGCGCCGCCGGCGGCCAAGGCCTGCGCTGCCGCATACGCCAAGGACCAGCCGCGCGCGGCGCCGGCCGACGACCCCAGCATCATCACCTACGCGCTCGACATGACCGTGGACAGCGCTGGAAAGGTGAAGGTCATTACCCACGGCGCGGCGGCGTGCGAACCGACGCCCTAGGGAAACCAGCCGCGAGATCGCCCGATAAAGTCGTAGGCGCCCCCCATTTTTGCCGGCGACTTCACGAAGCCGCGCCTTGGTGACTTACTGTCGGCCACCACCATGGGAGACAAACAATGACGGACCAAACGTCCGAGGCGCCGGCCGAAACCATCACGGCGGAGAGCCAGCCCGCGCAAGCCCAGCCGGCGCCGGAGGTGCGGGGGTTACGGGTGGAGAAGATCGCAGAGGGGGCGACCGAGGTCTTCGCACCCATGCGCGACCGGATGAAGCTCGCCGGCAACCTCTACCTGCCGGATGGCGAGGGGCCGTTCCCCTGCATCGTCACCCGGACGCCCTACGGCAAGGACACCATGGAGCTGTTCTCAGACCCGCGCGCCGCCCGGAAGTACACCAGGGCCGGCTACGCCTACCTGGTCCAGGACACGCGCGGGAAAGGACGCTCGGAGGGCCACTACGGCGGCTTTACCGACGATCGGAACGACGGCTACGACACCATCGAATGGATGGCCCGGCAGAGCTGGAGCAACGGCAGGATCGGCGTCACCGGCGCCTCCGCGATGGGCATCACGACCAATATGGCGGCGATCGCCAATCCGCCGCATCTGGTCTGCGCCTTCGTCATCGTGGCCGGGAACGATACCGCCTTCGTCGGCGGCGCCTTCAAACAACGGGACATGGGCGACTGGAACCGCGGCCAGGGCGTCGCGGAAGAGCGCATCCGCTCCAGCGCGGCGTCCTACGTCGCCACCGCCCTGTCGGTGACCGGCGACGTCCTGCACAACGCGCGCTTCATCCACATCCCGATCTATAACTACGGCGGCTGGTACGACCTGTTCAGCGTCGGCAACGTGCGCAACTTCCAGCAGCTGCAGAACCACGGCAGCCGCGGAGCGCGCGGCAATCAAAAGCTGGAGATGGGTCCGTTCGGCCATGGGGATATGGCGGGCGATCTCGCCTACCCGAACGGCTCCGAACTGCTGAAGGGCGCCACCGACGAGATCCGCTGGTTCGACTACTGGCTGAAGGGGGTCGACAACGGGATCATGGATGAGCCGCCGGTGCGGGTCTACATGATGGCCTCGGCCCGCAAGGGCGCTTTGTCGCCCAAGAACCGCTGGGTGCGGTTCGCCAACTGGCCGCCGGCGCCGCAGATCGTCGACTATTTCCTGCATGACGACGGCAGCCTGTCGCGGAAGGCGCCAACCGAGGCCCCAGCCTCGCGCGCCTACGACTTCGACCCCGCAAACCCGGTCCCCACGCATGGCGGTTCAAACCTGACCTTCGAGAAGGGGCCGATGGACCAGCGGCCGATCGGCGAGCGGCAGGACTACCTCCGCTTCCAGACCGCCGTTCTGGATCGCGACGTCGCCATCGCCGGGCCGGTGAGCCTGGAGCTGTGGGCCTCGACCGACGGCCCCGACACCGACTTCATGGTGAAGCTCGTCGATGTCTACCCGGACGGCTACGAGGCGATCGTGCTCGATAGCGCGCTCCGCACCCGCTACCGCCATGGGCGCGGCCGCGACGACATTACGATGATGACGCCGGGCGCGCCGGAGAAGCTGACGCTCGACCTCTGGGACACCGCGATCACCTTCGAAAAGGGCCACCGGATCGCGGTGCACGTCACCAGCTCGAACGCGCCCAGGTTCGACATCAACCCAAACACCGGCGAGCTGCCAGGGCGCGACGTCGTCACGCGCGTCGCCCGCAACGCGATCTATCTCGACGCCGCGCACCCGAGCGCGATGCGCCTGCCGGTCATCTATCTCGAGGACGAGGCCTGGGCCGCTCCGGCGGGGCTTGGCGCTGAGTTGAGCTGATCGGCCGCAGCCACCCGCGTCACCAAATAGCCCCTCCAAGACCAACTCTTTTGACTGATCAACACGCCGATGGACATTGTGGCGCCAGCCGATCTATTCCATATGCGACAGATCAAGGCGCCCGAAAGGCAATGGAAGCTAATCGCCTCCCATGAAGCGGCGTCTGAATTGGAAACTGATCGCGCTTGTAGCCGCGATGGTGCTCGTTGCCGCGGCGGCGGGAGTCTGGTGGGTCGCACTGCGTCCCCCGCCGGTGAGCTATGTCACGTCGCCGGTGACGCGCGGCGACGTCAGCATCACCATCACCGCCAGCGGAACCGTCAATCCGGTGATCACGGTGGCGGTGGGAACCTATGTCTCGGGCACCATCGAGACCCTGACCTGCGACTACAACACCCGCGTCCACAAGGGTCAGCTCTGCGCGAAGATCGACCCGGCGCCCTATCAGATCGTCGTGGATGAAGATCAGGCCAACTTGGCGACGGCCGAGGCTCAGATCGTCAAGGACCAGGCGAATGTCGCCTACACCAGGCTTGCGAACGGGCGCGCCGCGCTTCTGTTCAAGGAGGACTCCGGCTCGCGCGACGCCGCCGACGCCGCGCTGGACGCCTATAATCAGGCGCTCGCGCTGGTGCGCGTCGACGCGGCCACAATCAAACAAAGGGCTGCCCTTCTGAGGGCCAGCCAGATCAACCTGAATTACACAAATATCAACTCGCCGGTCGACGGCACGGTCGTGACGCGCAACGTCACCGCCGGCCAGACCGTGGCGGCGAGCCTTCAGACCCCGACCCTGTTCCTGATCGCCACCGACCTGACCAAGATGCAGGTCGACACCAACGTCAGCGAGTCCGACATCCCCGGCGCGGTGCAAGGCGCCGGCGCCAGCTTCACCGTGGACGCCTTTCCAACCCAAACCTTTCACGGGACCGTGGCCCAAGTCCGGCAGTCGCCAATCAGCGTGCAGAACGTGATCACCTATGACGTTGTGATCGCCGTCTCTAATCCAAACCTGCTGCTCAAGCCCGGTATGACGGCGACGGCCGCGATCGTCAGATCCCAATCGCGCAATGTGCTGCGGGTCCCGTCCCAGGCGCTGCGGTTTACGCCCGCGGGCGCGCCGGCCGCTGGCGCGAGGCAGCATGTGGTCTGGGTCGAGCGCGCCGGCAAGCTGGTCGCCGTCCCTGTCACCGTCGGCCTCGACGATGAGACCTTCGCCGAGATCAAGTCGGGCTCGCTGAAGGTCGGAGACCAGGTGGTCACATCACAAGCCGCACCGGGCAAGCCTGGCCAATCTCGGCCGGGACCGACCCCGTCGTTGCACGTTTAGTCGGATGGCCAACATGGCCGATCCGGTTATCAGCCTCGTCGGCATAACGCGATCCTTCGTGCTCGGCGACACTGAGGTTCATGCGCTGCAGGGGGTCAGCGTTTCGATAGCGCGTGGCGAATTCGTCGCCATCATGGGGTCCTCGGGGTCGGGCAAGTCGACCTTGATGAACATCATCGGCTGCCTCGACCGGCCGACCAGCGGCCAATACATCTTCGAGGGCCGCGATGTCGCTCGGCTGTCGGAGAACGCGCTGGCCGACATCCGCGGCCGCCGGATCGGGTTTGTTTTTCAGAACTTCAATTTGCTGGCCCGCACGAGCGCGCTCGAGAACGTCGTGTTGCCGCTCCTCTACGGGGCCGCCGCCTCGCTGACGTCAAAGGAGCGCAACGACCGCGGCCGCGAGGGGCTGGCGAGCGTCGGCCTGGCCGATCGGGAACGCAACACGCCCAGTCAGCTTTCCGGCGGACAGCAGCAACGTGTCGCCCTGGCCCGCGCGCTCATCAACCACCCGGCCGTGCTGTTGGCCGACGAGCCGACCGGCAATCTCGACAGCCGCACCTCCCACGAGATCCTGGAGATCATCCGCAAGCTCAATCGCGAGCACGGCGTCACCGTGGTCCTGGTGACCCATGAGGCCGATATCGGCGCCTATGCCGACCGGATGATCGTGATGCGCGACGGCAAGGTCGCATCCGATGAACATCAACAGGCTGTCGCCACATTGGATGGAACCGCGACCGCCAAGGTCGCGACCCCGCCGGGTGCAGCTAGCGCGCCGCTCCCCGAGGCCGACTCCGGCATTGGCGTCGCCTTCCTGTCGATGGTCGTCTCGGCCTCCCTTCAGGCCCTGGAGCGCAACAAGCTTCGGTCGGCCTTGACCATGCTTGGGGTGTTCATCGGCGTGGCGGCG
>CALAEG010000215.1 GCA_937890965.1 uncultured Caulobacteraceae bacterium
CAGACTAAGGGGCGCTAGCCGCCAACACTGCCGATAGTGGACGCCGCCAATGTCCGCTTTGGGTCGTGAGCGGACATTCGACGCGGTGCATAACCCTGAGTTATCGATCGGCGGCACCCTTCGGCTTCCTCGTCTAACCTGGATTGTTGGAAGTCGGGATGCTGGGGGGTGGTCAATGTCCGATTCGGGCTCAAAGCGGACGTTCGAGCACCCCGTCAGGCCCCCGTCGAAGTGCCAGCCGGGTTCTGCGGTTTCCACGGCGCCCGTTGGGGCCGGCCGGATCGCCGTCATCGCCGCCCAATCTCCGCACCACTTCGGCGATGTGAGCCAGTTGGTGCTTGAGGCCCGACGGCGCGGGGAACGCGGCGTCCAGCGCCGCGGTGCCTACAGTGAAACCGGCGGCGCCCGCCTCGGCGGCCGCGGCGATTCGGGCGTCGCAGTCGATCGAGCCGGCGACGATGACAGGTTTGTCCCCCGCTGCTCGGCGGATCTCGCGGATCAGCGCCGGCGCGTCGCCGGCGAACCGGTAGGCCAGAAGGTCGAGCCCATGTACCGCCTCTCGGGCCACCAGCTCGCGCGCGGTGATCGCAATAGTCTCGATGTCGCCAACCAGGCGGCTTGGGTGGCCGAGGACCTCGCCCGGGAAGGGGAAGTAGCGGATCGGGACGCCGGCGATGATCGGTTCGACGACGGCCGGTCGTACGCCGCCCATCAGCACGTCCACGCGGAGCTCTACAGCTGCACGCGCCGCGGCCGCCTCCGCACCAGCGTCCAGGCTCACCATTTCCAGGTAGAGGACCGCGCCCGCGGCACGGATGTCGGCCGCAAGCGGGCGCAGCTCCGCGAGCGGCAGGCCGACGTCCTTGAAGCCGATGTGCCGCACCCCTGCCGCCAAGGCATGCGGCAGCATGTTGCGCGCATCGGCGATTGTTGCGTCGCCCCGGGTGAGCATGAAGATGAAGTCAGGCCGCGCCATCTTGAGCCGAGACTACTCCCATCCCTCCCGATGCGCGTCCTATCCTCCCCCGATCTTAGGGATGAAATAGACCTCGCTTTTCGGACCGATAGGCGAGGTCCAGGCGTCCTGGTGGATCTCGCCGTCGATGGCGACGGCCATGCGCCGGTCGAGCCAGGAGCCGAGGCCGGGGTAGAGGCGGTCTAACTCGGCGACCAGGCGGCGCACAGTGTCGGCCTCGATGTCGAACTCGGACAGGCCGCCAGTGAACTGGCGGCAGTCAGACGGCGCGATTACGTGGGCCATCGCGCGCCCCTTACCCCGCCTTGGCGTCCAGCGCCGCGCGGATCTTCGGTGGCGACAGCGGCAGCTCGGTCATGCGCACGCCGATGGCGCTTCTGACCGCATTGGCGACGGCGGCCAGCGGCGGCACGATCGGCACCTCGCCGACGCCTTTGGCGCCGAAGGGGTGACGCGGATTGGCCACCTCGACCAGGATGGCGTCGATCATCGGCAGGTCCGATGCGACCGGAACGCGGTAGTCGAGGAAGCCGGCGTTCTCCATCCGGCCCTCGCGGTCAAAGATATATTCCTCGTTCAGCGCCCAGCCGACGCCCTGGGCGACGCCGCCCTGGATCTGGCCCTCAACGTAGGACGGATGGATCGCCTTGCCGACGTCCTGCGCGGCGGTATAGCGCAGCACGGTGACGTGGCCGGTCTCCGGGTCGATCTCGACGTCGCAGACATGCACGCCGAAGCCGGGGCCGGCGCCCTGGGCATTGAGCGACACCTGGGCCGAGATCGGTCCGCCAGTGCGCCCGGACTGGCCGGCCAGTCCTTCCAGCGTCAGGGTCTTGCCGGTGGCCTTGGCCGGATCGCGGCAGACGGCGACGCCGTCCGCCCACACGACCTGGTCGACGGCCACGTCCCAGATCACGGCCGCGCGGCGCCTCAGTTCGGCCACCACTTTTTCGGCCGCCTGCACGACGGCCATGCCGGTGGCGAAGGTGGTGCGGCTGCCCCCGGTGAGCATGGAAAATCCAATCGATGCGGTGTCGGCAACCATCGGGCGCACCTGCTCGACCGGCACGCCTAGCACCTCAGCGGCCATCATGGCCATCGAGGCGCGCGAGCCGCCGATGTCCGGATTGCCGGTGACCACGACGGCGCTACCGTCCTCGTTGATGTGCACTGCGGCGGTGGATTCGCCGCCGACATTGAACCAGAAGCCGGCGGCGACGCCGCGGCCCTGGTTGGGGCCGAGCGGCATGGAATATTGCGGGCAGGTCTTGATCGCCGCGAGCGTCTCCAAATAGCCGATGTTGGCGAAGGTCGGACCGTAGGAGGCCTTGACCCCATTCTTCACGCCATTCTGTTCGCGCAGCGCGATGGGGTCGATGTCGAGCTTGCGGGCCAAATCGTCCATTGCGCTCTCCACCGCAAACGCGGCGATCGGCGCGCCCGGGGCGCGGTAGGCGGCCACCTTCGGGCAGTTGGAGACCACGTCCCAGCCGGTAATGACGAAATTGGCGATGTCGTAGCAGGCCAGCGCCGTCATCGAGCCCGCGCCAACGGGCGAGCCGGCGAAGGCCCCGGCCTGGTATTTCAGCTCCACGTCGGCCGCCGTGAGGGTCCCGTCTTTCTTGGCGCCCAGTTTGACGTACATGACCGAGCCAGAGGTGGGGCCGGTGGCGCGGAACACGTCGTCGCGGCTCATCACCATCTTCACCGGATGGCCGCTCTCGCGTGACAGGGCGAGCGCCAGCGGCTCCAGGTAGACGGTGGTCTTGCCGCCGAAGCCGCCACCTATCTCGGCCGGCGTGACGCGAATGTTGGAGATCTCCAGCCCCAGCACCTTGGCGCAATAGGTGCGGACCATGAACTGGCCCTGGCTCGAGCTCCACACGTTGCACTGGCCGTCGGCCGCCCAGGAGGCGACGCAGGCGTGCGGCTCGATATATCCCTGGTGGACGGCCTGGGTGACATAGCGGCCCTCGATAACGACGTCGGCCGCGGCGAAGCCGGCGTCGAGGTCGCCGCGGGCGATGCGGTTGCGCTTGGCGATGTTGGACGGCAGGGCGGGACGCTCGTCGAGCCCCTCTGTGAACATGGTCGGGTGCAGCACCGGCGCGTCGGACGCCATGGCCGCCTCAACCTCGATAACGTGAGGCAGCACCTCGTAGACGACCTTGATCAGTGCCAGCGCCTCGTCGGCAACGGCCGTCGAAATGGCGGCCACAGCGGCCACCGCGTGGCCGTCGTACAAGGCCTTGTCGCGGGCCATAACGTTCATGGCCAGGTCGCGCAGGTTCGACGCCGCCTCGCCGCCCTCGTGGAACTCGTCGGCCAGGTTGGGGAAGTCCGCGCCTGTCACCACAGCCTTCACACCGGGCAGAGCGCGGGCCTTCTTCGCGTCGATGGAGACGATCCGCGCATGCGCATGCGGACTGCGCAGGATCTTGCCTACCAGCTGGCCCGGCATGGTCAGGTCGGCGCCGAATTGGGCGCGGCCGGTGACCTTATCGGCGCCGTCGGGGCGGATCGGGCGGGTGCCGACCACCTTTAGGCGCGGTGTGGCATCGGCTCGGTCCAGAACGTCGGTCATGACACCCTCGCTTGTCGCATTTCGGCGGCCGCATCCATGACCGCGCGGATGATCTTGTCGTAGCCGGTGCAGCGGCAGAGGTTTCCCGCGAGCCAGTAGCGCGCCTCGGTCTCCGTCGGATCGGGATTGGCGTCCAACAGCGCCTTTGACGCCATCAATATGCCCGGTGTGCAGAAGCCGCACTGCAGGGCCGCGTGTTCGAGGAACTTCTGCTGCAGCGGGTGCAGGTCGGAGCCCTGGGCCATGCCCTCGATGGTCTCGATCCGCCGGTCTTGCGCTTCGGCGGCCAGCATCAGGCACGAGCAGACCAGCCGCCCGTCGACGATGACGCTGCAGGCGCCGCAGTCGCCCGAGCCGCAGCCCTCCTTCGAGCCGGTGAGGTCGAGCTCGTCGCGCAGCGCGTCCAGCAGGGTCATCCCTGGATCGGTGAGGAATTCGACCGCATCGCCGTTCACGATCGCCGAAACATGCCGTTTACTCATGGGTGTCCACCCGCCCGCTGAAAGGCGATGAGCGCGGCGCGCCGGGCCAGCACGCCTGCGATCTTGGTGCGGTATTCGGTCGTGCCGCGCTTGTCGCTGATCGGCCGGCAGGCCGCGCGAGCCGCGGCGTCCAGCTTGGCGAGCGCCGTCTCGTCGAGCTTCGAGCCGACCAGCGCCGCGCCCGCCGCCTCGACCAGCAGGACCGTCGGCGCGACAGCGCCAAGGGCGACATGCGCCTCCTGCACCACGCCGGCCTTGTCCAACACCAGGTTCACCCCGGCGCCGACGACGGCGATGTCCATCTCCGTGCGCGGGATCAGGCGCAAATAGGCGTCAGATGCGCGCGCCGGGCGCATGGGCAAGCGGATCTCCAACACGAATTCGCCGGGGGCCAGCGAGGTGCGGCCGGGCGCTGTGGCGATGTCCTCCACTGGCGCATTGCGCCGCCCGCTGGGGCCGACGATCACGCACACTGCCCGCGCCGCAACTAGGGCGGGGACGCTGTCGGCCGCGGGCGATGCGTTGCAGAGATTGCCAGCGAGGGTCGCGCGGCCTTGCACCTGGGTCGAGCCGATCAGGTTGGCGGCCTCGACCACGCCCGGCCAGGCGCGGACAAGCTCAGCGTGTTCGCCGATCACCGCTCCACTGGTCGCCGCGCCGATCACGAAGGCGCCCGCCTCCTCGCGGATGCCGGTCGCGTCTGGGATCCGCTTTAGATCTACGATCACGCTCGGCGCGATACGGCCCGCGCGCAGCTGCACCAGAAGATCCGTGCCGCCGGCAAGCGCGCGTGCGCCCGTTGCGACAAGGGCCGCCGCGGCGTCTTCGGCACTGGTCGGCGACACATAGTCGAACTGGGACAAAGGACCTCCCTTAAGGCGGCGAGTGAGCTTGTTGTCAGTTGGCCAACGCCAACCGGGCTTTCGCAGCCCGGCGGGCGGCTGGGCTCCGCTGTAACGCTGATAACGTATCGTGCGCCGCTGACGCGCCGGGGGTCAAGCGCGGGGCGCTCGCCGGACAGGAGCTGAGAGGTGGGTTGTCTGGCTAACGCCGTCGCGGTGTGTCCCTACGAGAGCGCCTCATGGCCCGCGTGATCCTGGTTCGGCATTGCGAATCCGAGTCCAACCAGCTCGGCGACCTGGACGGCGGCTCGAACTCGCCGCTGAGCCCGCGGGGGCGGGAAGAAGGACAAGCGCGAGTTGCCGTCCCAGGATCGCACCTGGCAATGTCCGCTTTGGGTCGAAAGCGGTCGTAGGCTCCTGGCCGGAAAGCGGCCCCTGGCGTTGCCAAGGGTTTCGGTTAGGCGCGCTATCGCACGGCGGGTGTCAGTCTATTGGACCGTCGCCCGTGGGACCGAGCTCTGGCGC
>CALAEG010000216.1 GCA_937890965.1 uncultured Caulobacteraceae bacterium
CCAGGCGAATCGATGTCCTCAACCCCGGCACGAGTCGAGTCATTTCTGCTATGTATGGTCGGCAAAAGTTCGCCGATTGACAGCTTAAGCATGAGGTAGAGCATGTGCGAATGGCCGATTCGATGCGTTTCGCCGCCGTCGCCCATCTCGAACCGCCGCTGAATGGGGTTGCCGCCGTTTCGACCTCGAAGCGGAATCGAGACAGTTTGTTCGCGGAAACGCCGCTGAATGCTGCGAGGAAATGGTACTGGCGGCTCAGCCCGGCCGAACGGGCCGCGTGCAGCCGGGTCACTGTATCCGCGTGGGCTGAGCTAGGCTCCGCGCCCAAATTTCTCGCCGTCTACGCGGGGCCGGAGCTGACATTCTTGCCGGAACACGGCTTGCGCGAAGTTGGTTAGCGCTCGCAGGGGTGTTGTCAGACCAAATCCATCGGGGCTCGCTTCGCCCTGCTGCGTTGCCAATTTCGGGCAGCAGCCATCGCTTTCTCGAGCAAACACAAGGCGAGACGCGGCGACCGGGCACCCTTTCTATCCAACTCCCAGCCTAACAAGGCATGAATTTCGACACGAGGCGCCGTTGGTCTGACAATACCGACGGTCGCCTTCCGATATATGAAAGAGAACCTCAACCGGGCCATGGCCGGGGACTGCACCGCCCCCTAGAACGGTCGCCAGCGAGGCGGGCGCTAGACCCGCTGGGGGAGACGGCCATGAAGACCTTGCTCATCGCCAACCGCGGCGAGATCGCCATCCGCATCGCACGCGCCGGCACCGATCTCGGCCTGCGCACGATCTCGATCTATTCCGAAGACGACGCGGCCTCCCTGCATGTCGACCGGGCGGATGCGTCTGTCGCCCTGAGCGGGCGCGGGGCGAAGGCCTATCTCGACATCGCCCAGATCGTCGAGCGGGCCAAGGAGGCGGGTGCTCACGCCGTGCACCCCGGCTACGGCTTTCTCAGCGAGAACGCCGCCTTCGCCCGGGCAGTCGAGGCGGCGGGCCTTACCTTCGTCGGCCCAACGCCTGACACGCTCGAGCAGCTTGGCGACAAGGTGCGCGCCCGCACCCTGGCCGAGGCCTGCGGCGTTCCAGTGCTGCACGGGGCCGGTCCCGCGGACTTGGCCTTGGCGAGCGGCTTCCTTGCCGCCTTGCCCGCGGACCGCGCCCTGATGGTCAAGGCGGTGTCCGGCGGCGGCGGGCGGGGCATGCGGCTGGTGCGCCAGGGCGCCGAACTGGAAGAGGCGCTCTCGCGGGCTTCGTCGGAGGCCGGCGCGGCGTTCGGCGACCCAGTCGTCTATGTTGAGGAATACCTGCCCCACGCCCGGCACATCGAGGTGCAGGTGATCGGCGACGGAACCGAGGTCAGCCACCTTTGGGAGCGCGAGTGCAGCCTTCAGCGCCGGTACCAGAAGCTAGTGGAGGTCGCCCCCAGCCCCAGCCTGACGGCCGACATGCGCGGCCGTATCACAGAGGCCGCCGTGCGCATGGCGACCGCGTGCGCCTACCGGGGGCTGGGCACCTTCGAATTCCTGGTCTCCGAGGACGGCCGTGATTTCCGCTTCATCGAGGCCAATGCCCGCCTCCAGGTGGAGCACACGGTTACCGAGGAAGTGCTGGGCCTCGACCTGGTCCGCGCCCAGCTGCAGGTGGCCGACGGCGCACGCCTGGCCGACCTCGGGCTGCGCCAGGCCGACATTCCCGCGCCGCGCGGCCATGCGATCCAATGCCGTGTGAATCTGGAGACGGTCGGCCCGGACGGCTCCGTCCGGCCCGGGGGCGGACGGCTGACCGTGTTCGAGCCGCCCACTGGCCCCGGCGTGCGCACCGACACCTACGGCTATGCCGGCTATGCGACGAACCCCGCCTTCGACTCCCTGATCGCCAAAGTGATCGTCCACACCCCCTCCGGGACCTACGCCGAGACCGTGGCCCGCGCCCGACGGGCGCTGGGCGAAATGAAGGTGGAGGGCGCAGCCACCAACCTGCCGTTCCTGGCCGCCCTGCTGGGCGATCAACGCGTGGTGGCCAACGCGGTCCACAACGGCTTCATCGACGCCGAGGCCGGCGCACTGGTCCGCGCCGCCGCGCCCCCCGCCCCGGCCGCGACGGCTATCGCCGGCGTACGGGTGACGGCGGCCGATCCCCTGGCCGTGCTGGATTTGGGCAAGGGCCGCGCGGGGGCCGCGGCGTCCTCCGAACCCGCGCCGCTGGAGGCGGCCGCGGTGGAGGGGCCGGCGGGATCCATCGCCGTCCGCACGCCTATGCAGGGCACCCTGGTCACGGTGCTGGTGGAGCCGGGCGAGCCAGTATGGGCCGGCCGGGTGGTGGCCATCCTCGAGGCCATGAAAATGGAGCACGAGGTGCGCAGCCTCGCCGGCGGCGTGGTGCTGCAGCTGGGCGCCAGCGCGGGCGACACCCTGTTCGAGGGCCATCCCCTGCTATTCCTGGAGCCGCGCGAAGTTGAAGCGCAGGACTCAGGCGACCGCGGGATCATCGACCTCGACGCCATCCGGCCCGATCTGCAGGAGGTGTTCGCCCGCAAGGCCGCGGGCCTGGACGTCAACCGCCCCGAGGCCGTCGTCAAGCGGCGCAGGACCGGCAACCGCACGGCGCGAGAGAATATCGCCGACCTCTGCGATTCGGGCACCTTCGTGGAGTTCGGCTCGGTGGTCCTGGCCGCCCAACGGCGGCGGCGCTCCATGGAGGACCTGATCGCCAACACCACCGGCGACGGCATGGTCTGCGGCCTCGGCCACGTGAACGGCGCTCTGTTCCCCGAGGACCGCTCGCGGGTGATGGCCATGTCGTACGACTACATGGTCCTGGCCGGCACCCAGGGAAAACTGAACCACTACAAGAAGGACCGGATGTTCGAGATCGCCGAGCGCAACCGTCTGCCGACCGTCCTGTTCGCCGAGGGCGGCGGCGGCCGGCCGGGGGACACCGACGGCAGCGGCGTGGCGGGCCTAGATTGCCTGGCCTTCACGTATTTTGCCCAGCTTTCCGGCCTGGTGCCGCTGGTGGGGATTACCACCGGCCGTTGCTTTGCGGGCAACGCGGTGCTGCTGGGCTGCTGCGACGTGATCATCGCCACCGAGGGCTCGAACATCGGCGTCGGCGGTCCGGCCATGATCGAAGGCGGGGGTCTCGGCGTCTTCCGGCCAGAGGAGGTCGGCCCGATGGATGTGCAAGTGCCCAACGGCGTCGTCGACATCGCAGTGAAAGACGAGGCCGAGGCGGTCGACGTGGCGAAGCGCTACCTCTCCTATTTCCAGGGACCGGTGCAGGACTGGACGGCGCCCGATCCGCGGGCCCTGCGCTTTATCGTCCCGGAAAACCGCCTTCGCTGGTACGACATGCGCGGGGTGATCGAGGGCATCGCCGACGTCGGCTCAGTGCTGGAACTGCGGCCCCGATGGGGCGTGGGGATCATCACCGCCTTCATCCGGGTGGAGGGCCGACCGCTCGGCGTGATCGCCAACAATCCGGGCCACCTCGCCGGCGCCATCGATTCCCCCGGCGCAGACAAGGGCACGCGCTTCATGCAGCTGTGCGACGCCTTCGACATCCCTATCGTCAGCCTGGTGGACTGCCCGGGCATCATGGTGGGGCCGGAAAGCGAGAAGACAGCTCTTGTGCGCCACGCATCGCGAATGATGGTGACGGGCGCCAATCTCGAGACGCCGCTGATGACCATCGTCATCCGCAAGAGCTACGGCCTGGGCGCCCAGGCCATGGCCGGGGGCAGCTTCCGAGCGCCCCTCTTCACCATCACCTGGCCCACCGGCGAGTTCGGCGGCATGGGCCTGGAGGGGGCGGTCAAGCTCGGCTACCGCAAGGAGCTGCAGGCCCTGGAGGACCTAGGGGAGCGGAAGGCCCTCTATGACAGGATGGTGGCCCAGTCCTACCAGCGCGGAAAGGCGGTCAACATGGCCTCCCACTTTGAGCTGGACGAGGTGATCGACCCGGCCGAGACGCGGCAGTGGATCATTGCGGGCCTGAAGTCTCTGCCGCCCAAGCCCGTCCGCACGCACAAAAGGCGGCCGAACATCGACACTTGGTAGCCGCCTGCTCGGGCACCGTCAGTGGGGTGGCAGCGGGCCCAAAACTGAATAGCACAGGCGCGGGCCTACCGGCCCCAATGTCCGCTTTCGGCCCTAAGCGGACATCGGGGGATGGTTAGACAGGCTCCCGCCTGGCGAAATCGGCTAAGTTACGTCCGCGCCACCGGCGCTAGCGTCCGCTACTGGAGCGTGGCAATCCGGACCAGTTGGAGTTGCCGTTCATCGAGGAGATCCCGAACGATGACGCCGATAGAAAATGAGC
>CALAEG010000217.1 GCA_937890965.1 uncultured Caulobacteraceae bacterium
AGTTCAGACGTGTGCTCTTCCGATCTGCGTCTCCGGCGGCGACACTATGCTGGGCGGCCTTTGGCTGAAGCCGGCGCAGATCGACGCCCTGTCCAGCCACCACGCCACGGCCCTGGTCGCCGCGGCCGCCGCCCGCGACGCCGCCGCGGTCAGCCACCACGCCGCCTGGCTGCGCGACCTGGGCCGCGCCGTCGCCGATCGCGCCGACCACCGCCGCGCCAGCGGCCGCCTTTGCGGCGTGGCCGCCCGCGCCTAGGCCAAAATGCCGATTCGCAGGGTTGGATCGATGGCGCGGCGCAAGGTCCCGTCGACCCCCGCGGCGTCGGCGAAGCTGGGCCAGTCGGCGACCGCCGCGCGGACCTGGTTCAGGATGGTCTTGACGCGGCTCCGGCTCAGCGAGACGGTCCGGGCGCAGGCTTCGAAATCATCGGCTAGGAACCCGTCGCGCTTGCCGTTCATCGACATCTGGTGGCGCGCGGTCCACTGGCCGGCGGGGTTGTAGTTCCAGGTCATGTCGAAGGCGGGCGACAGGCTCCAGGCGCCGGTGCGATCCATCAGAAAGGCGATGTTCTTGACGTGATCGTCCTGGTTGCGGGCGATGATGTTGAAGGCCATGCGCCGGAACTGCTCTTCCATCGCCGGCATCGGCAGGCCAAGGCGACGCATGACGAACAGCGCCTGTTCGTAGGAATAGGCGTTCGGGTCATTGAAATCGAAGTGGGCCAGCGCGGCCAGGGACTGCATGTGCAGCTTGCCGCCGCCTGGCGTGCGGTCGAAACGCTTGCTCATGAAGTGCCGCCGCCCGCCCTCCTCGAGCAGCCGGTGTTCGGCGACGGTGACGCCGGCGGCTTCGGCCATCCGCGCATAGGCCTCTTCCGCCGCGCCATAGCCCACGGGGTCGGTCAGCTCCTTATCCTTGTTGCCCCTCACCCCGTCGAACTTCAGCAGCCAGTAGTCGAAGCCGTCGCCAGCCTCGATCTGGCCGGATCGCACCTCGTTGGTCTTCGGGTTCCAGGCGATCACCGCCTTGGCGCGGGCCCCGCCGGCCGAGGTTCCGACCCGCAGGATGTCGCGCAGGGCCTCGGCCTGGCCGGCGCCGGCGAAGGAAGAGCGAAGATCGTTGCGATGGCTGAGCACCTCGGACGCCAGGGCGACAAGGGCGTCGATGCGGATACGGCTGGCCTTGCGCGGACGCGGCCCGCTTGCCGGAGCGAACTCCAGCGCCCCCATTCCCCGCGCGCCGGTATAGCAAAGCCGCTCGACGGCGTTGAAGCTCTCGGGCGTGCGGCCCTGGGTGGCCAGCCAGGCGTCGATCAGGGTGTTGCCGTACCGGTCGGGCAGGGCGTCGGCCAGCATGCCGGGCAGGCCGTGAAAGCTGCGGCGGCTCAGATCCGGAAAGCTGAAGACCTCCGGCCCGAGCGGCATCATCAGCGGCGCAAGCTGGATCCCGCTCTCGATGAAGGCCCGGTCATAGGCGAAGGCGGCCACATCCGCGCCGTCCTCCAGCGACACCGCGCCGATCCGCCGGCCCCAGAGCCTGACCTCGGCAAGCGACCTCACCTTTCATCGCCCCAGGTCCAGGGCGATCCGCCTTCACGATGCCGAGCTCGCCGGCGCAACCGGCCGCGACGCCGGATCAGGTCGACGGGATTGGGCGGCGTCTCGGGGAAGAGCCGCTCAAGCGCTTCCAGCCTGTCCAGCGCGCGCAGACAGCGGATCAGGTTGCCGAGCTGGGTGGATCCCCCATCCTCCAACCGCTCGACCGTGCTTTTCGAGACCCCCGCGGCTTCGGCAAGCTCGGCCTGGGTCAAGCCGCGCCCGAGGCGCGCATCGGCGATCCGACGGCCGAGTTCCGCCATGACCGCCTGATCCGACTGGAGCCTATCGAATTTCATAATTCGCCGCTTTCGATGACTTATATGGGATTTCCCAAATATTTCTTCAAGTTCGATGAATTATCACAAATCTATCTAAGCTGCCGCAAATCATCACATATGGAGATTAATCCGGGATAGTGCCCATATATCCTCGTATCTGACGACTTGCGCAAAGGAATCCTTCTCCCCTTGCGGGAGAAGGTGGCCCCGAAGGGGTCGGATGAGGGG
>CALAEG010000218.1 GCA_937890965.1 uncultured Caulobacteraceae bacterium
TAAGAACCAGTGTGGGGTAGTCTGATGGCACCGGACGCTCCACACTTCCTTGTGGTCGCCACCTGATGGAGCCAGTCGTGAGCGGAAAACTCAAAACCTATGAGTCCAGGCGGAACTTCGCCGCCACGCCCGAGCCCAAAGGCAAACAGACGCGGACCAAGGCGGGCAAGCCCCTGCGCTATCTGATCCAGCGTCATGCCGCGACGCGGTTGCACTATGATTTCCGCATCGAGCACCACGGCGTGCTGAAATCCTGGGCGGTCACCAAGGCCCCATCGCGCGACCCGACCGTCAAGCGGCTGGCGGTCGAGGTCGAGGACCACCCGATCGACTACGGAACCTTCGAAGGCACGATCCCGGAAGGCAGCTACGGCGCCGGAACAGTGCAGCTATGGGACCGGGGCCGCTGGACGCCGCAGGACGCCGACTTCGACGAAGCCATGAAGAAGGGCGTGATCAAGCTCGAACTCGACGGTGAACGCCTGAGGGGCGGCTGGGCGCTGGTGCGGTTGAAGTCGGATCGCGGCAGGCCGTCCAAACGCAACAACTGGCTGCTGATCAAGGAGAAGGACGCGCACGCTGTCGCGGGCGAGGGCGACGCCTTGGCCGAAATCGACGCCTCGGTGAGCACCGGCCGTAGCTTGGCGGAGATCGCGCAGGGCAAGCGCCAGTTGATATCGTCGAAGCCGCCCGCGGCGGCGACGCAGCAGACGACGACCAAACTGCCCGCGTTCGTGCCCATTCAACTGTGCAAGATCGCCGCCCATCCACCCGGTGCCGTGGGCTGGGCGCACGAGATCAAGTTCGACGGATACCGCATCGAGGTGGGCGTCCGCAGTGGTCGCGCGACATTGCGCACCCGCAAGGGCCTCGATTGGAGCGACCGCTTCCCCGAACTGTCCGCCGAGGCGGCGGCGTGGCCCGACGCCGTCATTGACGGCGAGCTGTGCGCGCTGGATGCCGATCACAGGCCCGACTTCTCCGCGCTACAGGCCGCGATCGGCGACCGGAAGACGGGCGGCCTGATCTATTTCGCCTTCGACCTGCTGTTCGAGGGTCGCGAAGACCTGCGCAAACTCCCCCTGTCCCACCGTAAGGCGCGGCTGCAGGCCTATGTTGACCACGTCAGCAAGGCGGGTCCGCATCTCCGCTACGTGGAGCATTTCGGCACCTCGGGCCAGGCGGTGCTGGAGAGCGCCTGCCGCATGGATCTGGAAGGCATCATCTCCAAGAAGCTGGATGCGCCCTACCATGCGGGACGATCGGCGAGCTGGCTCAAATCCAAGTGCCGCGGTCGCGACGATGTGGTTATCGGCGGCTGGTCGTCCGAAGGCGGTGTCCGCTTCCGCTCCCTGCTGGTCGGCGTGCGAAAGGGCGACGGCCTGCGCTACCTCGGCCGTGTCGGCACGGGCTACAGCGCCGCGCTGACGAAGACCCTGCTGCCGGCCTTGAAAGCCGCGACGGCGGCCAAGAACCCGTTCATGGGACCCGGGACACCGAAGGCCGCGCGCGACATCCATTGGGTGCGGCCGATTCTGGTCGCCGAGATCGAACACGGCGGTTACACCGAGGCGGGTTCGCTCCGTCAGGGCGCCTACAAGGGCCTGCGCGAGGACAAATCGCCTGCCGAGGTCACCGACGCACCGCAGGCCCCGACCGCGAACACCTCCAAGGTTGCGAAGGCCGCGGCCGCGTTGACCGCCTCAGCTGTGACCAGGGGCCCAGCTATCATTTCCAATCCCGACAAGGTCCTGTGGCCCGCCCACGACGACCACCCCGCGATCACCAAGGCCGACCTCGCCCGCTATTACGAACGGGCCGCCGATCGCATCCTGCCCCACGTCGCCGACCGCCCGACCTCGATCATCCGCGCACCGGACGGGATCGAGGGCGAGCGGTTCTTCCAGCGCCACGCCATGCCTGGCTCGAATCCCCGGCTGAAGCTGATCGACGTGAAGGAGCGCAAACCCTATGTTGCCGCCGTCGACGCCGGCGGTCTCGTTGCCATCGGCCAGTCGGGCGGCCTGGAGCTCCATCCCTGGGGCTGCAAGCCAGGAGACCCGGAGACGCCGGATCAGATTACCTTCGACCTCGACCCCGACGAAGGCCTCGATTTCGCTGACGTCATCGCCGGAGCGAAGGCGGTGAAGGCGAAGCTTGAGACACTGGGCCTGCCGCCCTTCATCAAGACCACCGGCGGCAAGGGCCTGCACGTCGTCGTCCCCATCGCCGCCGACGCCCGGCGCAAGGTGACCTGGGATCAGGCCAAGGCCTTCGCCAAAGCCGTCAGCGAGGCCGTTTGCGCCGATGCGCCCGACCGCTTTACCACGACCCTGGCCAAGAAGGCGCGCGGCGGAAAGATCTTCCTTGACTATCTTCGCAACGGCCGCATGGCGACGGCCGTCGCCCCCTGGTCCCCCCGCGCGCGGCCGGGCGCCGGTATCGCCTTCCCTCTGTCATGGGGCCAGGTGAAGGCCGGACTGGACCCGTCCGCGTTCAACCTCCACACCGCCGCAGCCCTGCTGAAGAAGCCCGATCCGTGGACGGACTTCCGCAAAGCCGAAGTGCCGCTTCGCCCCGCGCTCAAGGCGATGGGACTAAAGGACTAGCTCGCCTTGCGCTTCGGCGCGGGTTTAGTCGCAAGCTTCTTCGTCGCCGTCTTCTTCGCGGGCATCGCCTTGGCCGCCGTCTTCCGACCGGCCGTCGCCGACCCCTTCAAGCTATTCCGTAGCGCCTCCATCAGGTCGATGACATTGGTTTCGTCGGGCTGGGGCGCGTCGACCAGACCCTGACCCTTCTTCTTGGCCGCGATCATCTCGCGCAGCGCATCATCGTAACGGTCCTTGAACTTGCTCGGGTCGAAGCCTCCCTCCTTCTGGCCGATGATGCGGGCCGCGATCTCGACCATGTCCTTGTCGGCCTTCACCGTCGGGATCTCGTTGAAATAATCACCGGCGTCGCGGACTTCGTCGTGGGCGCGCAGGGTGTAGGCCACAAGCCCGTTGTCCCGAACTTCCAGCGCCAGCTGCCGCTCCCTGCCGCGCAGGACGAGACACCCCAGCGCCACCTTGCCCTGCTTCTCCATCGCGCCGCGGATGACGGCGAAGGCCTCGACGCCCACCCCCTTGTCCGGCACGACATAGAAAGGCTCATCCCAGTAGAGCCGGTCGATGTCCGCCTCGTCGACAAACTTGTCGATCGAGATGGTCTTGGTGCTTTCCAGCTTCACCTTGTCGAAGTCGGCTTCATCGAACAGAACGTATTGGTCTTTGGCCACCTCATAGCCCTTGACCAGATTGGCGCGCTCCACCGGCCCCGTGTCCGGGTCGGTGGGCACCATGCGGATACGGTTGTTCGTCTTCGGATTGATCAGGTGGAAGCTGACGTCGTTGCTCTGGGTCGTCGCCGCATAGAGCGCGACCGGACAGGTCACGAGCGACAGCTTCAAATGCCCTTGCCAGGTCGGTCGAGCAGCCATGTCATCGGTCTCCCTTCGATTACCGAACGCCAAATTTGGAGCCTTGTTCGTTTAGCGCGGACTGCAGAGTTGACGAAGTGGTTACTGGCCAGCGGCCGGCGTGGCAACAACCCTGAAAAATGGCAAGCTTGTTTGCGACAGACTGTCCGGCTTGCAGCATGGCGTCTGCCACCAGCGCACCACTGACACCGCCGCCGATGACGGCAACGTCGACGGTCAGGCCATGGATGGGCAGATGGTCCGGGGCATCGCGCTCTCGGCGCGCGAGCCAGACCGGAAGCCCCGTCCGCAGGTTACGTGCCTGCGTCGTATCTCCGCCGCTCTTCATTTAACGAACTTCCAAAGAAGGCCCCCGCGACCATTCTTCATGGGGACGGTATGTCACGAGCGAGGAAACAATAACCCGGTTCATTCTTCGTGGCCAATAGTGGTGGTTCCTCGGTGTGAATTCGCTTGCAATAATGACCCTCAGAGGGGGTTTGTGAATCAGCACCAAAGTGGTGTAGGCTGACCGGCTGGATCAATCTGATCGGGATGCGTGGGCGTGGCTCGAAGGGGTGGCCCGAGGCGCTGGCGCGCCGCGGCGCATAGCGGTTGTCATGTATAAGAAAAGACGGAACCGGGCCCTCCGCTTCATTCCTCAGACTGACCCGACGGATAGATCTGTAAGCGGGTTCTGTGGCATTAGAACCGAGGTGGAGCACCCGGAACGGACTACCCACTCCCTTCTACGGAAGGCACGACATAAGGAGCGCGGACCCCCCATGTTCGGTCAGATCTGGCGGTTGCTACGTGACAGCGTGGAGGCTTTTA
>CALAEG010000219.1 GCA_937890965.1 uncultured Caulobacteraceae bacterium
TCCCCTCGCCCCGCAGCACCCGGTGGATCCAGAAGCCGTCCAGACCGGCCTCCTGGATGACCAGGATCGGGAAGGCCCGCCCAACCCGGACCTCCGCCTTGCGCCTCAGCAGCGCGAACCGCTCCAGCAACCCCGCCACATCGCCCGCCACAACCGAGTGACGGGACATCTTCTCCCCGGCCCCCGGCGACAACGATGTGATCAGCCAAGCTGATCGGCTCAGTTCCATAGAAACGAAAATGGCTCCAAGATCAGTGCGGATAGCGCTCTGCTCCTGGCCTTGATGATCTTGCAACGACATCGATCGCCTCCTGAGAGTGGGTGGATTCAATAACCTCACTCTGCCGGAACCGGAGCGGGGCGCTATCCACTCCCCATGGGATCTTCCGACCCTTAGCGGACACTCAGCGAGGCCGCTTCGCGGAGCATCGCCAACCTCGGCGTCTGTCGCTGAGCTGACATTGCGGGTCCCGTCAGCGCCGTGTTGAGCCGGCAGCTCGAGCAGAAGCTCGCCCAGGGGCCGCTTGACGGCCGAGTGTTAGGCTCGCCAAGCTGAAATTGCCCGAGAAGTCTCTTGGGGCGGCCGGGCCTGCGTCCCGGGGGCGACTTCATGTTCGGGCTGGGCTACCTGATCCTTCTGCTCGTTGCGTCGATTCCGCTCGCGACGACCGTGCTCAGGCATCGTGGCGACCCACCCTCGTTGGCGCTCGTCCACCGCGTCTACCGGGACCTTGCCTATATCGCGCTCGCCGCCCTTGCGATCCTCGCCTTTGAGACGACCATGCGCATTGCGTTGGAGCGCTACTGGTTCGCCGAGCTCGGCCAGTCGGACCGGTTCTGGCTCGCGCTCGGCCTGCAAGGCGCGATCTTTGCCGTGGTGCTGGTCTTTGGCGGCACGTTCGTCGCGGTCAATTGGCGCCTCTCCGCTCGCCGTCTCGCGAGCCTGCCGCCCAGCGCGCCGCTGATCGCGGGCTTGGCCGTCGCCGCCTCGGTTGCGGCCAGCGCCACCAGACTGTGGACGCCGCTGATAGGCTTCCTCGGCGCAACGCCCTCGGAGATCACCGACCCGGTATTCGGCCGAGACCTGTCGTTCTACCTGCTTAGGCTGCCGGTCTACGAAGCAGCGCTTCGCCTCATGATGACGCTCCTCGTCATCACCATAGCTGGCTGGGCCGTCATCGGGGCCGTCTCCTATCTGCGCCAACCGCTGCGCGCCCCGATGCCGTGGGGCGCCCGTCGCCCGCGTCTCGCCGTGGTCGACGCCGGGCCGGCCGACACCGTCGAAGCGGTCATGTCGAAAGCCCTGGCCGCCGGAGATGCCGCCTGGAACAGCTGGCTACCCCGGGGGCTCGTGCTTGGCGCGCTCTTCTGCCTGGGCTGCGCGGCGTTGCGCTTCCTCGGCCGCTATCACCTGATCATCGACGGGCATTCGACCGTCGTCGCCGGTGCGTCCTGGATCGACACCCATGTCTGGTTACCCGCATACGCGGTGATCATCGCGGCCTGGATCGCGGTCGCCATCATCCTGGCCGCCGCCGCCCTATCCCCGCGCGTGCGCAACTGGTTCTTGGCCAGGACGCGGCGCTGGGCGGCGCTGGGCGGCCTCTTCCTCGCCGTCTACCTGGCCGCGCAGATCGTCCCGGCGGCTGTCGAGCGGCTGTACGTCGGCCCGAACCAGATCACCCTGGAACAGCCCTACGTGCTGCGCAGCATCGCCGGCACCCGCAACGCCTACGGGCTACAAGGCCCGGACGTGCAGGAGCAGGAGTTCGCGGTCTCGTCGTCGCCGATGAGCCGCGCGGATCTCGACAGCAGCGCGCCCACCCTGCGCGACGCGCGCATCTGGGATTGGCGCGCGCTCGAGCCCCAGCTGCAGCAGACCCAGGGCCTTCGCCCCTACTACGCCTTCAGCGGCGTCGACATCGACCGCTACGTGATCGACGGCGTCGAGCGGCAGGTGATGATCACCGCGCGCGAGCTCGACGTCACCAAGCTGCCGCCGCCGGCGCAGGTGTGGGTGAACCTGGCGCTGAAATACACCCACGGCTACGGCGTGGTGGCCGTGCCTGTGAACGAGATCGACCAGCGGGGCAACCCGGAGCTCTGGGCGCACGACATTCCGATACAGGCCAAGGGCGACCTGGCGGTCACCCACGGCGAAATCTACTACGGCCTGCAGACCGACGACCGGGTCTACGTCCACACCACGGAGAAGGAATTCGACTTCCCTCGTGGCGACGCGAACGCGGAGACGACCTATGGCGGCCGGGGCGGCATCCCCCTGTCCAACCTCTGGCGCCGGCTGGTCGTCGCCCGCCAGTTCGACGGCCTGCGCCTCTTCCTCTCCGACTACTTTACGCCTGAGAGCCGGGTCCTGATCCGCCGCAACGTGGTCGAGCGGGTGCAGCGGCTGGCGCCCTTCCTCACCTTCGACCGCGACCCCTACATCGTCGCCGACGGCGATCACTACGCCTACATCCTCGACGGCTACACCAGCTCGGCGAACTATCCCTACAGCGAGGCGTACGAGGGCTCGGTCGACGCCTTCCACGACCGCAACTACCTGCGCAACTCGGTCAAGGCGGTGGTCGACGCCTACAACGGATCGGTGACCTTTTACGTCTTCGCGCCCGACGACCCGATCATCAAGGCCTACCGCAAGATGCTGCCCGGTCTGTTCAAGGATCGCGCCGCCATGCCGGACAACCTGCGTCGCCACATCCGCTATCCAGAGGATCTCTTCACCGCCCAGGCCGAGATGTACGGCACCTACCACATGACCAACCCCACCACCTTTTACAACCGCGAGGATCGGTGGGAGGTGCCGCGCGAACTCTATCTCAACAAAGAGGTCGAGGTTCAGCCCTACTACGTGATGGCCCAGATGCCGGGGTCGCATACCCCCGAGTTCATGCTGATGCTGCCCCTCTCAGTGGCGGGCAAGAACCAGATGGCCGGCTGGCTGGCCGGCCGCTCCGACGGTGACAACTACGGCAAGCTGATCGCCTTCCGCTTTCCCAAGGGGCGGTTCGTCGACGGGCCGGCGCAGGTGGAATCGCGGATCAATTCCGACAGCCGCTTCTCCGCCGATCTGACGCTGTGGGACCAGCACGGCTCGCACGTGATCCGCGGCAATCTGCTCATCCTGCCGCTCGCCAACGGCCAGCTGGTAGCCATCGAGCCCATCTACATCGTGGCCGAACAGACCGGCATCCCGACGCTCGCACGGGTGGTGTTCGCTCAGCTGATGCCCGACGACCGTAGGATCGAGTGGGCCGGCAGCCTGAGCGCCGCTGAGGACCTGGTGGTCGGCGGCGCTCCGGAGCAGCCGCAGCCCGGCAAGCCGGCGCCGGCGGCCGGGGCGAGTCCCGATCAGCTGACCCAGGCCCGCGTCGTCTTCCTCGAGATGCAGCAGGCCTACGCCGGCGGCGACTACGTCCGCTACGGCCAACTCATGCAACAACTGGGGCAGATCCTGTCCTCGCCCTGATGCCGGCACGCCGGATCAACCCCGTCCAAGGTGGCCTTTTTGGCCCGGCCGCCAAGGATCAGGAACCATGCCGACAGGACGCTCCCGCAGTAGTTGGCGTTAGTGCTTTGGGGAAGCAGACCGCGCAGGGCTAGTTGTCCCACAAGATACACTCCTGCCCGTCCTTGATCGGCTGGTCGCTGGTCTGATCCGTGCCTATCCGGTTAAGACAGACACCTCATTTGGCGTCAGAAATACGCCGTAAGCTGACATGCTCCCGTTCTTGCAGATCAATTTGGTCACCCGTGTTTGTCGGGCGCATGTTTTGGCTGCACTGACCAGGCCGCTGGCTCGTCGTCTTTGTCGGCTTCGGCCGCCGCCGCCGTCGCCTGCACCT
>CALAEG010000220.1 GCA_937890965.1 uncultured Caulobacteraceae bacterium
GGACGTCCCGGAAGACAGCCTCAGCCTAACACGCTCCCAAACAGACAAGGGGTCGCGCTGACATCTCGGAGTAGCGTCGGGATGAGTCGGAGAGCGGAGCAAAACCCCTCATCCGACCTCCTTCGGAGGCCACCTTCTCCCGCAAGAGGAGAAGGATTGCCTTGAGCGGATGACTCGGTTCTAGCCAGGTTCGGCGGAGCCGATCCTGGACGAGCCACGGTCAGCGGTGGTGATGACCCCCATCGTCATGACCGCCGTCGTCATGACCGCCACGACCGCGGCCGCCGTCGTCATGACCGCCACGACCGCGGCCGCCGTCGTCACGGCCGCCGCGACCGCGGCCGCCGTCGCCGTGCCAGTCGCCACGGTCGCCGCCATTCCAGCGTCCGCCGTCATGCCAGCCCTGACGGCCCCAGCCGTGCCAGCCGATCGGGCCGCCCCAGCCGTAGCCGCGACGCCACGCATAGCCACACCAGTAATAGCCCGGGCCCTGCCAGCCGCCCGGATACCAGCAGTAATTCCGGCCGCCCCAGAAGAACTGGGTCTTTTCGAACTGGCCGGCCTCGCCGGCATAGCTGACGGCGTTGTCCAGCCTGGCCGGGGCCGCCTGGTCGTTGGACACGGCGTCCTGGGTGATCATCTCCGCCGACGCGGCTGACGCCCCGCCGAGGGCGACGGCCAATCCGGAAATCAGAAGGGTGGTTTTGAGCCTGTTGCGCATTGCCTGTCTCCTTGGTGTTCCACGGCCGCATAAGGTCGAGACGGCCAGTCTGGATCCCCCTGCCTGAACCCAATCTGAAAACCGCCGTTCAGCCGCGGTTCATCCCGCGAGGCGAGGCCTCAGTCGCCGTCCTGCGACGGCGCCTGGCTCGCATCCGGCCGCGCCTTGCGGGCGCCGGCCGGCGTCGGCTCGGGCAGCGCGGCGGCTGGCCTGGGCGCCTTGGCCACGGCTGTCTGGTGCGGATAGGGGTGTTTCAGCCCGCCCGCCTGCAGGGCTTCGCTGGCGCGCTGAACCAGGTCGAAGCGCGCGTCCCAATAGTCGTCGAGCTTGGCCCAGGCGCGCAGGGTGACGATCACGGCGCTCTCCGACAGCGCGGTCACCTGGCACCAGGGCTCGGGCTTTTTCAAAATGCGCGGGTCGGCCGTGGCGCAACCCAGCAGAAGCGCCCTCGAACGATCCAGGTCGTGGTCGTAATCGACGCTGAAATGCAGCTCCATGCGCCGGTAGGCGGGGCTGGAATAGTTGATGATGGTGTCGCCGAACACCTTGCCGTTCGGCATGTAGATGTCGAGATTGTCCGGATCGGACAGGGCGGTCATGAACAGGTCCAGCCGCTTGACGGTGCCGACCCTGCCGTTGACCTCCACCGTGTCGCCGACCCGGTAGGGACGCAGGATCAGGAGCATCACCCCGGCCGCCACGTTCGATAGCGCCCCTTGCAGCGCCAGGCCGATGGCGATCGAGGCCGCGCCCAGCACCGCCAGGATCGAGGTGGTGCGCACGCCTAGTTGCTCCAGCACCGCCATCAGTCCGACGACGATGACGACCCAACGCACCAGCGAGGCCATGAAGCCCTGCAAGGTGGCGTCCGGCGCGCCATTGCGCTGCAGCCGCCCGACCGCCCGGCGCGTCAGCCTGGCCGCCCATCCCGACGCCCAGAGCGTGAAGCCCAGGATCAGGGCGGCGATGACCAGGCTGACGGCGACTTGGCCGATCGCCTCCAGGAACATCCGCCAGTTGTCCGGGCCGCCGCCGACGATCGCATTGACGCCGGCGCGCACCGCGCCCAGCGGCTCGGGCGGCGCTTCAGGAAGTGCGGGGAGGGGCGCGGCGGGAGTCGGCACGATCTTCCCTTAGCGCAACCGGATGGGGCGCGTCATTCGCGGCTTGGCGCACGGCCGGCTTCGATCGCCGCCAGCATCCGCTCCAACGTCGCAAGCTCGTCCGCCTCGCCGGCCGGCTTGTCCCAGCGGATGCGGCTGATGCGCGGGAAGCGCATGGCGACGCCGGACTTGTGCCGCGGCGAGCGCTGCAGACCCTCGAAGGCGACTTCCAGCACCAGGCCGAAATCGCGGTTGGCCTTCACCGAGCGCACCGGCCCGAAGCGCTCGATGGTGTTGTCGCGGACGAACTTGTCGATCTGTTTCAGCTCCTCGTCGGTGAAGCCGAAATAGGTCTTGCCGACCGGGGTCAGCACGCCCTCGTTCCAGACCCCGAAGGTGTAGTCGGAATAGAAGCTCGACCGTTTGCCGTGGCCGCGCTGGGCGTACATCAGGACGGTGTCGACCAGATAGGGATCGCGCTTCCACTTGAACCACGGCCCTTTCGGACGCCCGGCTTCGTAGATCGAGTCCCAGCGCTTCAGCATCACCCCTTCGGCGGCCTGGGGGTCGCCCGCCGGCGGATCGGCGCGCAGGGCCGCCAGCGCCTCCCAGGTCTCAAAGCGTTGCATGGGCGAGAGGTCGATGCGCGACTCGTTCAGCACGGCCACGAAGGCCTCCAGCCGCTTGCGGCGCTCGACAAAGGGCAGGTGGCGCACGTCCTCGCCCGCCTCGGCCAATAGGTCATAGGCCCTGATGCCGGCCGGCTGGGCGGCGATCAGGGCGGAGTCGACCCCCTTGCGGTTCAGCCGCTGCTGCAGGTCGCCAAAGGGCGCCACGCGGCCGTCGCGGAGCACCAGCAGTTCGCCGTCGATGGCGCCCTCGAAGTTCAGCGCCTCCAGCACGTCCGGGAAGGCGGCGGAAATGTCGTCGCCGGCGCGGCTGTACAGGCGCCGCACGCCGCTCTCGTTCACCGCCTGGATGCGGATGCCGTCCCACTTCCACTCGGCGGCATAGTCGGCCCGGTCCAGCCTGGCGAAGTCGCTGGCCTCGTCGATGGCCTGGGCCAGCATCACCGGTCGGAAGCGGCCATGCGCGTCGGCGCTCGGCCGCTCGGCCTTGCCCTCCAGCCAGGCGAAGAGGTCGTCATAAGGCGGGGTCAGCCCGTGCCAGACCTCCTCGACATCGGCCACCGCCACGTCGCCCATGTCCGCCGCCGCCTGCTTGGCCAGCCTGGCCGAGACCCCGACACGCATCCCGCCGGTGAGCAGTTTGAGCAGGGCCCAGCGGCCGTCGGCGTCCAGCGCGTCCAGCCAGCCTTCGATCAGCTGCTGCACCTCGCGCCGCGAGGCGGTGCGCAGCGCATCGACCACCTCGGAGAGGTCCGGCTCGCGGTTGGCGCCGGGCCGGGCCGGCCAGACCAGGGCCACGGTCTCGGCCAGGTCGCCGACATAGTCGTAGGACCAGCGGAACAGGTCCGGGTCCATCCGCGCCTCGACCGCCTTGCGGATAAAGCCCGGCTTGGCCGTGTCGAAGCGGAGTTCGCCGGTCAGGGCCGCCAGCGCCCAGCCCCGCTCCGGGTCAGGGGTCTCGGCCAGATAGTCGCGGACCAGGACCAGCTTGGCGTTCCGCGAGCGAGTGAAGGAGAGCCGGTCGAGCAGGTTGGCGAAGGCGCGCATTCCCGGGAATATAGGGGCCCGCCGGCGCTCAGTCCTGCTTTGGCGGCGGGGGCTGGGGCGTGGCCGCCTTCGGCGCGGCGCGGCCCCATTTCGGCAACCGCTTGCGCAACAGCCAGACGGCCAGACCGACCACCAGCAGCCAGGGCGCCAAGCCGGCGACCAGTTCGATCATCGCCGCCAGCGAACCGGCCAGGATGCCGGTGGCGCTGGCTATGGCGTTGGACACCGGCGACCA
>CALAEG010000221.1 GCA_937890965.1 uncultured Caulobacteraceae bacterium
GGCCACCCGCGTACGCCATCCGTCTTCGACACCCGCTAAAACTGGGCATAATTCAGGGCCGCTCTTCACCAAGCGAGAGAGCACGCGAAGAGATTGATGGTGACGACGATATACGCAATCAGCTGTGGAGCTGAGTGAGCGCCTTGGGCCTGGTTGGGTATATGGTACTGCACAGCGTTCGGCTTTGTAGGCAGAACACCAAAACATCGACCGTGCGCAACCGTCAGCGAAAATTGTGATGGCTTGAGGCGGTGGTCGACCCGGCGCGGGGCGTCCGAGGCAAAACTATCCTCGGCACTTCGGCGGCCGGGTTGCCGACCTTTACTGCAGACAAGCGCCGAGTGCGCGACCGTCAGGCAGATTCAGGTCGAGGTCGGCCTGACGGCGACGGTGCGACCGCGCTGTTCCAGCGCGGTATTGGCGCTAGCGATATTTGTTACATGGGCTTCCAACATCGACTTCAGGACGGCGTGAAGTCTGTCGTCTCGAACCCGCGGCAACAGCGCCTGGAGCTTGCGAACTACCCAGCCCTGGCCGCGATTGGTGAAGGCGAGTCGGTCCTGGACGTCTTGGACGGCCATGGCCTTCTCATAGAAATCTCCGACCGCCTTGGAGGGCTCTGCCCCTAGCTCGATCAGCGCTTCGAAAAGCGCGCGCGCCCACTTGATCTCGTCGGCCTGAATGAGGTTAGCCATCGCTTTGAACTCGGCGTCCGGGGCCTCCGACACCAAGCTGGCGCCCACTCGCGCTCCGGCGCGTTCGGCCTCCAGCAGGATAGTCAACTCGTTCAGCAGTTCATCGCGATCAGCAAATCCCATGTAAATATCTCCCGCTTCCTTTGCGTTGCACACCGTCGAATTCACCTCGACCGGCTCTTGGCCGACTGTCTCGGTCGCGGAGCCTCGCGCGTCCAGGATAGCCCTGGCCTGTGCCGCCATTTCGCGCAGGCGTTCGCCGGCCGGAACAATGGCCGCGATTCCCGCTGCCCCCTGACCCGCATAGATCGCCATGGCCTCCAGGTTCCCCGTCATCGAGCGGAGCGGCGAGTCGGTGCTGAAGAGGAGGATGTTCCTGGCGCCGTCGGCTCCTACGATCTGACGTTCGGGGGTATAGGGGTCGCCATGCTCGCCGCGTGTCACGCTGTTGGGCAGCACTCGGACCGCGGAGTTTGCTGGCCAATTAATGTGGAATATCTCGGTGTGCAGGGTTTCGTCGGGCCGCGCCTCCACGATCCGGCGCTTGTGATAATCGTGGGCGAACGACTCAGACGTGGCGAGGAACCCCGTTCCGACGACAACGCCCTGCGCCCCCAACGCCAGGGCGGCGGCTAGGCCGGCTCCGTCAACAATCCCGCCCGCCGCCAGCACGGGCAGTCTCACCCTAGCGACGACATCAGCGAGCAGGACTTGAAGGGCGGTAAGGCCACGAACATGGCCGCCTGCCTGCCAGCCCTGGGCGATCAGGATATCGGCCCCCGCGCGCTCGGCCGCCACGGCCTCGCTCGCCGAACCGACCTGGCACACGACGAGGACTCCAGCGTTGCGCAGGCGCTCAATGATCGGGGGGTTCAGATCCCAGAACAGGGTGACGGCGTGGACCTTGGCCTCGATGCAGGCGGTCAGTTCGGCATCGAGCAGAGCGGGCTTCGTCGCCGCCGGGACAAGGTTCACCCCGAATGGTTTTGAGGTCCGCGCCCGCACCTCCATGATCTGAGCGGTGATGAATTCGGGTCGCTCGCGCACCATTCCCAGAAAGCCGAACCCGCCGGCCTCGGTCACCGCGGCGACGAGTTCAGAGCGCGCGACCCCGCCCATCCCAGCCAACACGATGGGCTGTTCGCAGGCGAGAAGTTCGCAAACCGGGGTGTGGAGATCCATCATCAAGGTCCGTTGGCTATTCTCGCCCAACCTGAGCGGCGAGTCCGCCAATGACCCAAGGATACCATGACCGAGCCGCACTTGCGTTTGGTCAACGGTGGCCCCCCGTGAACGCAAGCAAGAATTCGAACAGGTTGATGAAATCGAGATAGAGGCTCAGAGCTCCCGCATTCGTTGCTGTGATCATCTTCGTCGGATCATCTGCACACCCGTAGTAGGACATCTTAAGCCGCTGACTGTCATGGGCGATCAGGCCGGCGAAAATCAACACGCCAGCCATGTTGATCGCAAAGCCGATCGCCCCACTGTGCAGAACAAGATTGAGCCCCAGCGCCACGATCAACCCGATAAGCCCGGTGATCAGAAAGCTGGCATGGGCGGCGAGATTTCTCTTGGTGGCATAGCCCATCAGGCTCAGCGCGCCGAAGCCCGCGGCGCTGGCCATGAAAGCGACGGCGATCGAAACGGTCGTGTAGGCAAGGACGACTACGCCCAGGGAAGCGCCGACCGACGCCACGACCGCCCAATAGAGCAGCCCCGATCGGGCCGGCGTCTGTTTCCGCCCCATGCCGAACGCCGCAAAGGCGAGAATGGGCGAACAGGTGCTGATCATGCCCAATGCGGTCAATCCGCCAAGATGGCGCGCCCCGCCGGCGATGAGGGTGACGAATAGCGTGTCGCGTACGGCGGGGACGGCGGAAGTGGCATAGGCAAGCGCGGCGGAAACCAGCAGGCCAAGCGCCACCTTGTTGTAAATGCCGACCATAAAGGCTCGAAGGTCAGGATCGACCGCCTCGACTGCCGCATCGACGACGATTGGGCGCAGGCGGCCGCTGTCGACTTTGTTCATGTTGGGCGCTCCTTTCATGTCTCCGATCCGATGGGCCGTGCGCTGGTGCGAAGACTTGCTGTGCGCCGCTCCAGTATGGACGCGGCGCTTTCGGCATTGCGTTCATGGGCTGCGAGCATCTCACGCAGGTTCGCATGAAGCGCGTCGTCCCGAACCTTGGGCAGGATTGCCGTCAGCTCCCCCACGATCCAGGCTTGGCCGCGGATCACGAAGCCGATGCGTGCCTCGACGTCGCAGATCGCCATCGCCTTGGCATGACCGCCCGCCGCTTGCGACGGCTCGGCGTGCAGGGTTCTCAACGCTCCGATGAGCATGCGGCGCCAACGCGCGCCGTCGACGCCGATGACGTGCGCCCATGCTCTGAGTTCCGGATCGTTGGCATCCGCCGCGAGCCGCGCCCCAACCCGGTCCCGGGCGCGCTCGGCCTCCAAGAGCCGGTTGAGCTGTTCGACCAGCAGGCCGCGATCGAGATAGCCCATATAGCGGTCGTCCGCCTCGCTCGCGTAGCAAACCGGAGAGCTGAGTTTGACTGGCGCGGGATTGGGCGATCTGGCGACGCCAGCCGACGGCGCTCGAACCTCGGGCGCCCCCGCGCGCGGCGCCCCGCGGGCGTGCGTCCGGGCGTCCGGCTTGCGAGGGTCGAGGCGCGCCATCTAGCCGGCCTCCGGCAAAGGATAGCGCCAGCCTGTCCCCTGTCCCAGGGCCGAAGCGTACTGGCCCGCGACGAAATCCCAATTGATCAGGAGATCCCACCAGGCGGAGAGGAACCCCGTCCGGTCGTTCTTATGATCGAGGTAGTAGGCATGCTCCCATAGGTCGCAGACCAGCAGCGGCGTGAGTCCCGGCGTCACAATCGGCGCCGCCGCATCGTGCGTGGCCACCACGGACAGACGCTCGCCATTGGCGACAAGCCACACCCAGCCAGAACCGAAATGAGCCGACCCTTCGGCCGTGAACGTCTCCTTAAGTTGAGCCAGGCTC
>CALAEG010000222.1 GCA_937890965.1 uncultured Caulobacteraceae bacterium
TTGGTGGCCGAGCGGATGGCCAGGCCGTCATAGTCGCCGATGATCTGCAGCAGCTCATCCTTGCTGAGGCCGGTCTTGACGTCGGCCTCGACGCCGCGGGCCTTGAAGATGTCGATGGCGGCGGGGGAAAGCTGGTCGGAAATGAGAACGCGGGGGGGCATTGGGATGGCCTTGATGAGACTCCGCTCCCGGGTTCAGGGAGAGGATCGGAATGGGGAAAGGGGCGCAACCCCTCCTCCCGCGAGGGGAGGAGGGGAAAAACTCTTACGCGGCTTGCAGCAGCTCGTCGGCGACGGTGGCGAAGGCCCAGTCCAGCCACGGGGTGAGCGCTTCGAGATCCGAGACCTCGACCGCGCCGCCGCACCAGATGCGCAGGCCCGGAGGCGCTTCGCGATAGGCGGCGGCGTCGAGGGCCACATCTTCCTTTTCCAGAAGGTCGGAGAGCTTCTTGGCGAACTCCGCCTGGCCGGCCGCCGGCAGGGACGTGACGCGCGAATCGACGATCTTCAGGCAGACCCCGGTATTGGAGCGCGTCTTAGGATCCTCGGCGAGGAAGTCGATCCAGGGGGTCTTTTCGGCCCACTTGGTGATCACCGCGGTGTTCTCGTCGGCGCGGCGATACATGGCCTGGAGGCCGCCGATCGACGAGACCCACTTCAGCGCGTCGAGATAGTCCTCGGTGCAGAGCATCGATGGCGTGTTGATGGTCGAGCCGTCGAAGATGTCGCGCGACAGCTTGCCCTTGTTGGTCATGCGGAAGAGCTTCGGCAGCGGCCAGGGCGGGGTGTAGCTTTCCAGCCGTTCCACCGCGCGCGGCGACAGGATCAGCATGCCGTGGGCGGCCTCGCCGCCAAGCACCTTCTGCCAGGAATAGGTCACCACATCGAGCTTAGCCCAGTCGAGCTTCTGCGCGAAGGCGGCGCTCGTGGCGTCGCAGATGACGATGCCCTTGCGGTCGGCGGAGATGAAGTCGGCATTCGGCACGCGCACGCCCGAGGTGGTGCCGTTCCAGGCGAAGACCAGGTCGGCGTCGGGGCGCACCTTGGAGAGGTCCGGCAGCTGGCCGAAGGGCGCGGTCAGTTCCTCGGCGCCGGGCAGCTTCAGCTGGTCGATGATGTCGACCACCCAGTCCTTGGAAAAGCTTTCCCAGGCGGCGACCTGAACCGGCAGCGGGCCCAGCATCGACCACATGGCCATCTCGACCGCGCCGGTGTCGGAGGCGGGCACGATGCCGATCAGGAAGTCGTCCGGCACCTCCAGCACCTCACGGGTGCGGTCGATGGCCTCCTTCAGCCGGCCCTTGCCGACCTTGGAGCGGTGCGAGCGGCCGAGCGGCGCGGCTTGCAGGTTTTCAAGCCGCCAACCGGGGTGTTTGACCGTAGGTCCTGAGGAAAATTGAGGGCGAGCCGGGCGCATGGCCGGCTTGGCGAGATTATGCATTTTAACTCCCATCCTTTCAGATGAGCAGCGCCCCGTTGGGAGGGCGTGGCCCGGCGCGGTGCTTACAGCAAACCGGCCCAAACGCCAGTGAATTTGTCGATCACAAATGGTTCCAATTAATTCTGCGACCTTTCAGCAAGCTCCGCGTTGATCAGGGAGCGCGGTCGGAGCCACGCAAAAATCGCCCCGAACCGCGCCTACACACCTGAGGAAGAGTTCCATGAAGAAAGTTGTTGTTTCGCTGTTCGTCCTGGGCGCGGTCGCCTTCAGCGCCTCCACGGCGTCGGCCCGTCCGTGGGGCTGGGATCATCACCACCACCAACACTGCGGCTGGACCCATCACCACCATTGGTGCCGCTAGTCGTCGAACCAAAATCGCCGATGGGCTCGCCGCGAGATCGGCGGGCCCAGTTGCTTTCTGCTAGCGCGGGCTAAGCGCCGCGCCGACGCCGAGCGCCAGCGCCGCCGCGGCAAAGGCGAAGGCAGCGCGGAGGGCCCGGGCGAGGGCTGAAGGCTGCGGCGCCATCGCCAGTTCAACAGTATCGAGCGCGGTCAGCCGATAGCCGACGCGCGGCACGGTCTCGATGGCGTATCCACCCTCGAAGCGCTCGGCCAGACGCCTCAGCCGGCCGATGCAGCGGTTGATGGCGTCCTCGCCGACCAGGCGTCCCGCCCAGCACGCCGCGATCAGTTCGTCGCGGGTCACCACCTCGCCGTGCGTCCGCGCCAGCGCCACCAGCACCTGCATCACCCGCGGCTCCAACATCTGCCGGTCGCAGCCCGCGGAAACCTCCAGCAGCGACGGCTTGATCAACAAGGCGCCCAGGCGGAAATGCGGCTCGCGGGCCAACCGGATCGGCGGCGGCGAGCCGGCGAACTCACTGATCGTTGCAGCGGGATCGACGAAACCGCGCATGGCGGCTAAACCCTGAGCCGGCTCTCGGCGACGGTGACCGCCTTGCCGCGCAACAGCACCCGATCGCCGGCGGCCTCGGTCTCGATATCGCCGCCGCGGCCGGGGTAAGCCTGGTGAAACCGCAGCACGGGTTTGTCCAGCTTGTCGGCGAACAAAGGGCCCAGACTGCAGTGCAGGCCGCCGGTGGCCGGGTCTTCGGGAATGCCGGAACCGGGCGCGAAGAACCGGTCGACGACGTCGTAGGCGTCTCCGGGCGCGGCCAGGGCGGCGACACCCACGTTGCCGCGGCCTTGCGTCGCTGCGCTAGAGATCGTCCGCAGCGCGGCCAGATCCGGTTTCAGGCCGCGCACCTCGTCCTCGTCGCCCAGCACGGCGACCAGGAACCGCCCAGCCCAGACCTCGATCGGCTGGACGCCCAGCGCCTCGGCAAGACCGGCCGGCGCCTCGATGCGTCGCGGCCTGTCGGCCGGAAAGTCCATCTCCAGCCGCCCGCCCGCCCGACGCACGCCGAGCGCGCCCGACTGGGTGTCGAAGGCCAGGGCCGGCACCTCCACTCCAAGCTCCTCGAAAAGGGTGTGGGCGGAGGCCAGGGTGGCGTGGCCGCAGAGCGGCACCTCTATGGTCGGTGTCATCCAGCGCAAGCCGAAGCGGGCCGGATCGTCCGTACGCAGCAGAAAGGCGGTCTCGGCCTGGTTGTTCTCCCCCGCCAGGGCCTGCATCCAACCGGACTCCGGCCAGGCGTCGAAGGGTTCGACCACGCATGCGGGGTTGCCCTTGAAGGGGGCCGAGGCAAAGGCGTCGATGGTCCATTGGCGCATGAGGCGGCCTCCCAGGCCGAGACAATAGAAATCAATATCGGACCAATTCCGCATATTGATCTGTAGGTCAATTCCTATATTGTCACGATGACAATAAGAGGCCCGCAATGGCGGAATGGCGACCCCAGATCGAGGCCGGTGACGGCTATATCCATGAGCGCATCGCCGCGGCGCTGCAGGCCGATGTGGCGCGCGGTCTCCTGGCTCCGGGCGCGAAACTGCCCACACATCGGCGGCTGGCCGAACTGCTCGGCGTCGGCGTCGGCGCGGTGACCAAGGCCTATGCGGCGGCCGAGGACCGGGGGCTGGTGACCGCCCATGTCGGCCGGGGCAGCTTTATCGCCCAGCCGGCCGCGCGCGGCGCGGATGTCGCGTCGCACCAAGGCCCCATCGATCTCGCCCATAACCTGCCGCCCGCCGCGCCGGCCAGGGCGCGCCTGGCCGAAGCCCTGGGCCGCTTACGTCAACGCGGCGACCTGCTCACCTATCTCGACTATCCGCCGACCGCCGGCGCCGAGGCGCACCGCCGGGCGGCCAGCGGCTGGCTGGCGGCCACCGCCAACTGGCCGGACCTGGACTGGCGCCAGCTGATCGTCACCAGCGGCGCGCAGCAGGCCTTCGCCGTCGCTATCGGCGCCGCCTGCCGGCCCGGCGCCAGCGTCATTGTCGAGGCGGCCAGCTTCACCGGCATCAAGGCCCTGGCCGCGCATATGGATTATCGCCTGGTTCCCGCGGGCATGGATGCCGAGGGTCTGACCCCCGACGCCCTTGACGAGGCCGCCGCCCGCAGTGGCGCGCGCGTGGCCTATGTGCTGCCGGTGCAGAATCCGACCGCCCGGATCATGAGCCTTGCGCGCCGGCAAGCCATCGTTGAGATCGCCCGCAAGCGCGACCTGCTGATCGTCGAGGACGACCTCTATGGCGCCTATGCCAGCGAGCTGGGCCTGCCGCCGCTGGCGACCCTGGCGCCCGAGCGGGTCTTCTATGTCAGCGGCCTCTCCAAGAGCCTCGCCCCCGGGCTGAGGGTCGGCTACTGCGTGCCGCCAACCGGCGGCGACTGGCGCGATCGGTCCTTGAGCGCCTTGCGCGCCATCGCCTTCAGCCCACCCAGCCTTGGCGCGCTGGTGGCGACGCAGTGGATCGAGGATGGAGCCGCCGCCGATATCCTCGCAGCGCATCGCAGCGAACTCGCCGACCGTGCTCGATTGGCCCTGGAGATTCTTGGGCCCATGGCGGAGCGACCGGCCAATCGCGCCGCCACCCATCTCTGGTTGCCGATGAGCGAGCTGGACGCCGAGCGCGCCGCCGCCCGGGCGTTGCGCGACGGGGTCGAGGTCACCGCGCCGAGCGCGCCCTTCATACCCGGCGGCCACGAATACGGCCTGCGGGTCTGCCTCGGCGCCGCCCCCAGCCTGGAGATCCTGGAGCAAGGCCTGCGCACGCTGAGCCGCGCCCTCAGCGAGGGCGCCGATCGCGCCCTGGGCATGGTCTGACGGGATGGGTTTCTCACCCCATCAGGCCGTCCACGAGGGCTGGTCGATCAGTGACGACCCGGCGCGCTTCGACCTCGCCCGCGCCCATGGCTGGATCGCCAACGAGAGCTATTGGGCGCAGGACATTTCCCTGGTCGTGTTCGCGAGAGCGCTGGCGAACAGCCTCACCGTCGGCGCCTATGCCGAGGACGGCGACATGGCCGCCATGGCGCGGGTGGTCACCGACCGGGCGACCTTCGGCTGGATCTGCGACGTCTTTGTCGACCAGGCTCACCGGGGCAAGGGGCTCGGCAAGGCGCTCATGGCCTACCTGATGGCCCATCCCGACCTGCAGGGCTTTCGGCGGCTGCACCTGGCCACCCGCGACGCCCACGGCCTCTATGCCGGGTTCGGCTTTACGGCCCTGACCGGGGTCGATCGCTGGATGGAGATCCGCAACCGCGACGTCTATCGGCGCTAGGCGTCGTTCTGATCTCCGGCCAGCGAGCCACCGCCCGCTGCGCCGTGCCCTCGAAGCCCCTGGTCGGATGCGAGGGGTTGGGCCGCAAGCGCAGGCCAAACAGATCGTCCAGCCCAAATGGCGCCTCGAGGTGCATGCGGCCGTCCGGCTCCAGCCGGGCGCCGACGGCGAACAGCGGCGCGGTGAAGCGGCTGAGCGCCTCGGCGCTGCATGACCGCGGCGCAAAGGCCTCGCCGTAATGGTCCTCGAACCACAGATGCACGCGCGCTTGGTTTCGCACCTCGACCTTGTCGCGCAGGGGCGGATCGAACGCCGCGGCCGCGCGCTGGATCACCGCGCCCTCGGCTTCATAGGACAGGTCGGAAGCGTCGAAATAGGCGAGGTCGTAGTCCTTGATCCCGAAGTCCAGGGGACGGCCGGTCAGATGGTTCAGCACCGGCTGATAGATCGCCCCGGAGACGATCAGCCAGTCGGGCAGGTCGAGGCCGCGCCCCAACTCCAGCACGGTCATCAGGTTCGGGGTGGCGCGCAGGATCGCGTCGAGACGCGCGGCCAGTCGGCCGTTCAATCCGCCTGTTTCTGGCATTGAGCTGGCGTCTTGGCCTTGGCCAGGGCCTCGCCGAGCGCGGCCTCGATCTTGGCCTTCGAGCGCACCGCGGGTTGGTCGATGCCGTAGGACGCCGTGCCCAGCACCGCGCCATCGTCGCCGACGATGCTCACCACAAGCTTCGCGTCGGGGTCCCCGGTCGCGTGCAGCACGTCCACAAGGCCCGAATCCGCGGGGTTGGTCGCGTCGGGATAGAAGGGAATCGCTCCGAAGAGCCCCACCGCATTTTTCGGCGCCGCCTCGATCCCAGCGCGCGCCTTGGCATACAGGCCCCAGGGCCGGCTGGCCTTCTCCACCCCGTTGACGGACAGGACAATCCTGGCCGACATCGCCTTTGGCGGCGGATCCATGCCGACGACCGCCAGCACGTTCAGCCCGTCCGGCCACCGGTCCGGCGCGCCGTTGGTCACCGGATAGTCGAACTGCACAGCCGGCGCATGCACGATGTCGCCGCCGCCCAACGACCATGTCGCCCAGGTTCCGAGGACCGCGCCGGTCTCATCCACCTTTACGCTGACCTTCACCGCCGCCAGTTGGCCCGCTACGTCGCCGCCGGTGCAGAGATAGTGACCGGGCGAGGCGGCTTCCGCCGGCTGGGCGCGCGCCAGATCGGTCAGCCCAAAACCGCCCAGGGCCACAAGCGTCAAGACCAGCGCCTTCATCAGGATGATTCTCTCCCGGAAACCTAGGCGTGATTACCAGTCGCATGAAGGCGGCGCGAGACAGATCAACCTCGTAATGGCCATCCATGATCGATCGGGCCATGGCCGCCGCCGAGGCCGGGCGCCTCGCGGATGGCCCGGGCGACGAAGGCGTGAGCCCGTTCGACCGCGGCCGGCAAGTCCAGCCCCTGGGCGAGACCGACAGCGCAGGCCGAGGCCAGGGTGCAGCCGGTGCCGTGGCTGTGGCGGGTGGCGATCCGCGCGCTGGTGAGCAGGGTCTCGCCGGAGGGGGTCATCAGGACGTCGGTGACCGAGTCGCCCGGCACGTGGCCGCCCTTCATCAGCACGGCTCGCGCGCCCATTCCCAGCAAGGCTTCGCCGGCGCGCCGCAGATCGTCGGTGGTCGTGACGATGAGGCCGGTCAGCCGTTCGGCCTCGGGGGCGTTTGGGGTCAAAAGGGCCGCGAGTGGGATGAGGCGCCCGCGCAAGGCCTCGACGGCGTCGTCATCGAGCAAGGCGGCGCCGGTAGTCGCCGCCATCACCGGATCGATCACGATCGGGACCGCCATGTCGGCGAGCAGGTCGGCGATCGCTTCGACGACGGCCTTGCCGCCCAGCATGCCGGTCTTGATCGCGTCGGCGCCGATGTCGTCCAGCACCGCGCGGGCCTGGGCGACGATGAGGTCTGGCGGGATCGGGTGGATGGCGTGGATGCGGTGAGTGTCCTGCACCGTGACCGCCGTGATGGCGCTGGCCGCATAGCCGCCCAGCAGGGTGATGGTCTTGATGTCGGCCTGCACACCCGCGCCGCCGCTGGAGTCCGAACCGCCGATGGTGAGGACGCGACCCTGAGCGCTCACGTGGCCGCCGCCTCGATCGCCGCGCGCACCGCCAGCGCCTGCACTGTCTCGCGCACGTCGTGGACCCGCACGGCCGCCACCCCAGCTCTCGCGCCGGCCAGGACCGCGGCCAGGGAGCCGCCGAGGCGGTCGTCGGCGCTGGTCGCGGCGCGATCGATCTTGCCAAGGAAGCTCTTGCGGCTGGCGCCGAGCAGGACGGGAAAGCCCAGGGCGACGATGCGATCCAGATGGGCCAGAAGGGTCAGGCTGTGCCGGCCGGTCTTGCCGAAGCCGATCCCCGGATCGAGCCAGATCTTCTCGCGCGCCACGCCGGCGGCGATCGCCGCGTCCGCGCGCGCGATCAGGAAGGCCTCGACCTCGGCGACCACGTCCTCATAGGCTGGCGCAGCCTGCATGGTGCGCGGCTCGCCCCGCATGTGCATCAGCACCACCTCGCAGCCCAGTTCGGCTGCCGTGGTCAGGCTGTCGTCCCGCCAGCGCATCGCGGTGACGTCGTTCCACATCGTCGCGCCGGCCGCGACGGCCGCGCGAGCGACCTCGGGCTTCATGGTGTCGATGGAGATGGGGATGCCGTTCTCGGCCCGTATCGCGGCGATCACCGGAACGACGCGGGCCAGTTCTTCGGCGACCGGGACCGGCTCAGCGCCAGGCCGGGTCGACTCCGCGCCGATGTCGAGGCCGTCGGCGCCGGCCGCGATTAAGGCCCGCGCGTGAGCGACAGCGTCCGCCGTCTCGAAGAACCGCCCGCCATCGGAGAAACTGTCGGGCGTGACGTTGACCACCCCCATGACGGAAGGGCGGCCCGGCTTCACGCCGGCTCGGGGTCCGGAGCGTGGGTGAGCGGCACGCCGACGGACGCCGTCGGCGGCCGCTTGTCTTCGAGTTCGTCTTCCCGGTTGGGCGGAATGCCCTTCAGCACGTTTTCGACCTCGTCGCCGGTCAGGGTCTCGAACTCGAGCAGGCTCTTGGCCAGGGTGTGCAGATCGGCGATCCGCTCGGTCAGGATGCGGCGGGCCTCGTCCAAGCCGTCCTGAACCAGGCGGCGGACCTCGGAATCGATCTTTTGCGCCGTGTCCTCGGAGACATTCTGGGTGCGCGCCACGGAGTGGCCGAGGAAGACCTCTTCCTGGTTGTCGCCGTATGAGACCATGCCGACCGCGTCTGAATAGCCCCACCGGGTGACCATGTTGCGCGCCAGGCTGGTGGCGGCCTGGATGTCGCTGGAGGCGCCGGAGGTGACCTTGTCCTTGCCGAAGATCAGCTCCTCGGCGACGCGGCCGCCCATCATGATCGCCAGCCGCGACGTCATCTGCTGGAAGTCCATGGAATAGCGGTCGCCCTCGGGCAGCTGCATCACCATGCCCAGAGCCCGGCCGCGCGGGATGATGGTCACCTTGTGCACCGGATCGGCCGCCGGGACGGTCAGCGCCACCAGGGTGTGGCCGCCTTCGTGATAGGCGGTGTTGCGCTTTTCATGGTCGCTCATGGCCATGGATTTGCGCTCGGCGCCCATCATGACCTTGTCCTTGGCGTGCTCGAAGTCGGGCATGGAGACCATGCGCTTGTTGCGGCGCGCCGCCAGCAAGGCCGCCTCGTTGACCAGATTGGCCAGGTCGGCGCCGGAAAAGCCCGGCGTGCCGCGTGCGAGCGTGCGCACATTGACATCGGCGGCAAGCGGCACGTTGCGCATATGCACACGCAGGATCTTTTCGCGCCCGACCACGTCGGGATTGGGCACCACCACCTGGCGGTCGAACCGACCGGGACGCAGCAGCGCCGGGTCGAGCACGTCGGGGCGGTTGGTCGAGGCGATGACGATCACGCCCTCATTGGCCTCGAAGCCGTCCAACTCGACCAGGAGCTGGTTCAGGGTCTGCTCGCGCTCGTCATTGCCGCCGCCGAGGCCGGCGCCGCGATGGCGGCCGACCGCGTCGATCTCGTCGATGAAGATGATGCAGGGGGCGTTCTTCTTGGCCTGTTCGAACATGTCGCGCACGCGGCTGGCGCCGACGCCGACGAACATCTCGACGAAGTCGGAGCC
>CALAEG010000223.1 GCA_937890965.1 uncultured Caulobacteraceae bacterium
CCTGCTCGCGGGGCCGGCAATATAGTGCGGCGGGGTCGGCGACAACAGCTTCGCGCGCCCTCTGACCATTTCGTCCGTCTGAACCTATGTTGGCGGCGGCCATCTCACGGCAAGGAGGCATGCATGACGCCAAAGGCCTTCGAGGCTGCCTGCCTGGCCCTGCCGGCCGCCACCCTTTCCGTGCAGTGGGGCGACTCGCGGGTGTTCAAGGTCGGCGGCAAGATGTTCGCGGTCATCGGGCTGAACCGCCACGAAGGCGCGCCGGCCTATAATTTCAAGGCCTCGGACATGGCCTTCGAGCTCTTGGTCGAGCACGGGCTGGCGCGGCCGGCGCCCTATCTGCAGCGCGCCAAATGGGTGCGGCTGGTCAGTCAGGACGCCTTGAACGACGACGACATCAAAGCCTATCTCGGCCAGGCCCACGCCATCGTCGCCGCGCGCCTGACCCGCGCCCGGAAACGCGCGCTGGGTTTGGATTAGGCGCCGGCTGGCGGCGTCAGATTCGCCCGATCAGCACCAGCACCAGGAGGACCACCACCACCAGGCCCAGGCCGCCGGAGGGGAAGTAGCCCCATGAGCGGCTGTAGCCCCAATTCGGCAGGGCGCCGATCAGCGCCAGGATCAGAAGTACGATCAGAATCGTTCCAAGCATGGAGACCTCCCTTGGGCGGAAGCTTTGCCGCCCGGTTCAGGAGAGGAAAATGACCCGGCGCGGCCAAGGTTCCGCTGCCTAAGGAGACGCTGATGACCATCGAGCTCTATTACTGGCCGAGCATCCAGGGGCGCGGCGAGTTCGTGCGCCTGGCGCTGGAGGCCGCCGGCGCCGCCTATGTTGACGTGGCGCGCGAGCCCGGCGGCCAGGCCAGGATGCTGAAGCTGATGGGCGACAAGGGCCTGCCCCATCCGCCCTTTGCGCCGCCCTTCCTGGTCGAGGGCAAGATCATGGTCGCCCAGACCACAGCCATCCTGCTCTATCTGGGCCCGAAGCTGGATCTGGCGCCCGCCGACGAGGCCGGGCGGCTCTTCACCCACCAGCTGTCGCTCACCCTGGCCGACCTGACAGCCGAGGCGCACGACACCCACCACCCGATCGGGGTCAGCCTCTACTACGCCGACCAGCGGCCGGAAGCGCTGCGCCGCGCGAGCGAGTTTCGCGAGCAGCGCATCCCCAAATTCCTCGGCTATTTCGAGCGCGTCATGGCCGCCAATCCGGTTGGCGACACCCATCTGGTCGGGCGCGCGCTGACCTATGCCGACCTCGGCCTGTTCCAGGTGGTCGAGGGCCTGCGCTACGCCTTCCCCAAGGCGATGCAGGCCCGTGAGCGAGGCTGGCCGCGCGTCATCGCCCTGCGCGACCAGGTCGCCGCCCTGCCCAAGGTCGCCGCCTATCTGGCCTCCGACCGCCGCATCGCCTTCAACACCGACGGCATCTTCCGCCACTATGCGGAGCTGGATGGCTAGAACGAGACGCCATCCTTCAAGCCGTCATCCCCCGCTGGAGCCGCGAAGCGGCGGAATGCGGGGGACCCATGAACAC
>CALAEG010000224.1 GCA_937890965.1 uncultured Caulobacteraceae bacterium
CCGCCCGCCGCGTCGCTTCAGACGTCCTCGCCCAGCTCCAACCTTCGCTCTAGCCATGACCGTCGTCGTCACCGGTGGCGTCAAAGGGATCGGGCTGGCCATCGCCGAGCGCCTGGCCAGGCCCGGTGAGGCGCTGATCCTCGGCTACAACGCCGACGAAGATGCGGCCGCCGCCGCCAAGGCTCGGCTCGCCTCCACCGGCGCCGTCGTGACCACGGTTCGCGCCGATGTGGGCCGGATCGAAGGCGCCCAGACCCTGATGGACGCGGTGACTGGCGAGGATGTCGTCCACATCGTCCATTCGGCGGCGATGATCTATCCGACCTCGCTGCTGGACGCGGACCTGGAGAAGTTCACCCAGGCCATCCACGTCAACGGTCTCTCGCTGCTTTATCTGGTGCAGAAGGGCCTGCCGCATCTCGGCCGAGGCAGCACCGTCACCTTCATCACCAGCGCCGGCGCGCGCACCTCCCAGGCCAACTATGCGGCGCTGGGCGTTGGCAAGGCCCTGGCGGAAAGCCTGGTGCGCTATCTGGTGGCGGAGCTCGCCCCGCGCGGCATTCGCATCAACGCCGTCGCGCCCGGCCTGGTCGACACCACCTCGGTCGCCGGCATGGTCGGCAGCGCCGAGGGCGCGGCCAGGCTGCTGGAGCGGGCGGCCCGCGCCAACCCCTCCGGCCGGCTGACCGAGGGCCGCGACTATGCGGGGGTGGTGGAGTTCCTGCAGAGTCCGGCGGCGGAGTTCGTCCAGGGCCAGGTGATCCACGTCAATGGCGGCGCCTATGTGCCGGCCTGATCGATACGGAGGGTTTGAGTGAGCGGCTGGGTATTGGGCGTGATCGGCGGGTCGGGCCTCTATGAGATCGAGGGCCTGACCAACGCCTATTGGACCAAGGTCGAGACGCCCTGGGGCGAGCCGTCCGACGAATTGTTGATCGGCGAGCTGGACGGCTTGAAGCTGGTCTTCCTGCCGCGCCACGGCCGTGGCCATCCGCTGCCGCCGACCGCGGTCAATGCACGGGCCAATATCGACGCCCTGAAGCAGAGCGGCTGCACCGACGTGATTTCGCTGTCGGCGGTGGGCTCGCTGCGCGAGGGCCTCAGCCCGGGGACCTTCGTGGTGGTCGATCAGTTCATCGACCGCACTTTCGCGCGCGAAAAGAGCTTCTTTGGCGCAGGCCTCGCCGCCCACGTCTCGATGGCCCATCCGGTCTGTCCGCGGCTTTCGGCGCTGGTCGCCGACGCGGCGGTGGAGGCCGGCGCGCCGGTGGTGCGCGGCGGCACCTATCTGGCCATGGAGGGCCCGCACTTCTCCACCAAGGCCGAGAGCGAACTCTACCGCGCCTGGGGCTGCGACGTGATCGGCATGACCAACATGCCCGAGGCCAAACTCGCCCGCGAGGCCGAGCTGCCCTACGCCTCCGTGGCCATGGTCACCGACTATGACTGTTGGCGCGAGGAGACCGCCCATGTCGACGTCACGCAAATCATCGCGGTGCTCAACGCCAATGCCGCCAAGGCCGTGGGGCTGGTGACGCGGCTGCCGGTGAAGCTCGCGGGCGCGCGACCGGCCTCGCCGATCGATACCTGCCTCGACGACGCCATCATCACCGCGCCGGCAAGCCGCGACCCCGACATGATCGCCCGGCTGCGCACCGTCGCCGGCCGCGCCCTGCAAGATTGAACCCCGGAGCCCGAATGAACCTGACGGACGCCATCCGCACTATCCCCGACTACCCGATCCCGGGGATCATGTTCCGCGACATCACCACCCTTCTGGGCGACGCCAAAGCTTTCCGGCAATGCGTCGACGC
>CALAEG010000225.1 GCA_937890965.1 uncultured Caulobacteraceae bacterium
GCCGCCGCTGCCGCGCGATAGGCCTCGACGGCCTCTTGCGTCCGGCCGACCGTCTTCAGGGCGTGCCCCAGCCAAAGGTGCAGGTCCGGCGCATTCGGCGCCTCGGCCAGCATCTCGCGATAGAGTTCGATCGCCTGGTCGTGTTCGCCAAGGCCGACAGCGGCGATCGCGACCAGCGAGCGGTAGTCGAGGCTGTCCGGCTCCAGCGCCAGCAACAGTCGGGCCTGCTCGCGGGCTTGCGCGTACTTGTGCCGCTGCACCAGGGTCTGGGCGTAGTCGTATCGCGCCGCCCGATAGTCGGGCGCCAGAATCAGCACCGCCTCCAGCAACAGCTCCGCGTCGTCGAGCACGTTGTGGGCCATGCCGATCTTGGCGAGCAATCGCATGGCTTCGGGCTGGTCGCCGTGTTCGAGCAGATAGGCCCGGATGATCTGCTCCGCTGGCGCCAGGTCGCCATCCGAGAACAGCGAGGTCGCGATCACCACCTCGGGCGGCAGGCTCTTGAGCGTGGCGACGTGGGCGGCGGCGGTGGCCGCGTTTTCGACATCGCCGGTGAGGCGATAGACGCCTTCGAGCATGCGCCAGCTCATGGGTAGCGCCGGGTTGATGTTCACCGCGCGCAGCAGCGCACCGATCGCCCGCGGTGCGTCTTTCAGCGCCACGTAGCAGAGGCCGCGCTCCTGGTGCATCTGGCTGAATTGCGGATGGCGCTGCTCCAGGCGATCGAGCATCGCCAGGGCCTCTGGGATGCGCATCAGGCAGCGCAGGCTGGTGGCGGCGATCAGCAAAAGGTCGCGATTTTCCGGAAGCTCGCCGATCAGCGACTGGGCGCCTCGCAAGGCGTCGTCGTGCCGGCCCTCCTGCTGCCACGTCCGCAGTCGGCCGACTTCCAGCTCGATCGAGGACGGCGATGCGATGGCGGCGGTGGAATCCATGGGCCCCGGAAGCGGATGAGCGGGCGTCGCCGCCCGCCCATGACTATGACGCCGGCTAGAAGTTGGCGCCAACCTTCAGCCCCACCACCAGCGGTCGCAGCGGGACTTCCGACTTGATGAACTGCGCCGAGGAGGTGAACGTGCTGGCGTGGGAGTTACCAAGGTTGGTCCCGTAGAGTTCGGCGTACCACTTGTCCTTGGCGATGCCGATAGAGGCGTCGAAGGTGCTGTAGGCAGGCTGCGCGTAGCGCAGATAGGTGGTGTTCGGGATCAGCACGCCGTTGCCGGACGGATAGGTGGCCGGCTGGTTGAACATGCTGTCCGTGTAGTTGGCGTCGGCCATCACGAAAGCCCTGTAGTCCGCGATTTGAAAGTCATAGCGCGCGCGGATATTGCCCTGGAACTTCGGTGCGAAGGCCGGGACAGAACCCAGGACGCCGAAGGGGTTGGCGAACGGGACCAGGGCGCTCGAACCGCTCAGCACGGTCTGGGTGATGCACTGGCCGAAGGCCGGCGTCCCGGCGATATTGTCCTTCAGGCACGGCGAGTTCGACTGGGTGTCGTCGTTGTACGAACCGGACGCCTGGATCGTCAGGCCCTCGGTCACGCGTGCAACAACCTGCGCCTCCACGCCCTTGACGTCATAGCTGGGTCCATTGATGCCGAAGGTGGTGTTGATGCCGAGGGGGGGATTGAACAGCAGGAACTGAACATTGCTCCACTGCATGTAGTAGGCGGACAGGTTCAGCTGCAGGCGGTGGTCGAACAGCTGGGTCTTCAGGCCGACCTCGTAGTTGTTCAAGGAGTCGGGAGCGTAGCCGTTGGGCTCTTCGAACTGCTTGGCGCCGCCGGGGCCGGTGATCACCGCCTTGACCGACCGGTTATAGCCGCCAGGCCGGAAGCCCTGCGAGAACAGGAAATAGGCCAGGGTGTCGGAATTCACGTGCCAGGTCAGGCTCGCCCGGCTTTTGAAGCCCGTATAGGTCACCCTGTCATTGTGGCTGTTGATATTGGTCATGCCGCCGGTGCATTGCCCGTTCGGCACGTCCAGACAGCTCGTGGTGGTCGCATATTGCGAGCCGACCTCGAACTCGTTGTACTGGTACCAGCGGGTCCCGGCGCTGATCGTCAGGGTGTTGGGGATCAGATCGAAGTCGACCGATCCGAACACCGCGGTCTGGTCGTAGCCGCGCTGGGTGTCTTCGCCGAAGGCCGTGGAGTCGCCACGCACGCCCGGATCGTTGGCCGTCGAGCCCGGAGCGGTCCTGACGTCGGCGATGCAGGGCGCGCCGCCGCCCTGGGCGATGGCGAGATTGGTCGGGGTGCAGGCCCCGATGGTCTTGTAGTTGAAGTTCATCACATCGTAGATGCGGAACTGCTCTTCATAGCCGCCGACGATGAAGCGAAGGCGCCAGTCGTCCGGCGAGCTGACCCGCACCTCGTTGCTCAGGTGGGTGTTGCGCACTGTGTCGTGCCAGTAGCTGACCGGCGAAAAGCAGAACGGCGAGCCGCCCCAGCCGGTGGACCCGCCGGTGCACTGGTAGTAGGCGCCGCCGCCGGTGCGGGCATAGTTGGTGTAGTCCATCTGCTGCGAGATGTTCCGCACCATGTACCCGCCCGTATAGATGGCCTTCAGCGGCCCAATCTTGCCGTTGATCGTCCAGGACGTGTCCTCGAACCGGTCTTTGTCATAAGAGGGCGAGAAGGACGTCACCTGGAGGGGCTTAAGCGGCTGAAAGTCGGAACCCACCGGATAGTCCACCGACAGGCCGGCGGCGGTCATGCTCTGCACGCTCTCGGCGATCAGGATGTCCCAGTCGTCATTGACATCATAGCGCAGCGAGACGCGCCCGCCGGTATAGTCCAGCGGATTGGTGTCCTTTTTGGCGATCGCGAAATTGTTGACCTGTCCCGAATTCGGCGGCGTGCAGAGGCCGGCCGCGCCCGCCGGCAGGCCATTGGGGCATTTGCCGGCTGTGGGCGTGATGCCGAAATAGAAGTTGCCGAGGTCGGCGTTCGAGCGGGTGAAGGTGCTCGGCACATTGTCGATATAGCCGCCCTGGTGATCGTCATAGATGACCGCGCGTATGGCCAGCTTGTCGGCGACGATCGGGATGTTGACGGTGGCCTGCACACCGGCGTTGGGCCCGCCGCCGTCCGTGAAGCCGCCGCTGACCTCGGCATTGCCGGAGAACTGGCTTAGATTGGGCTTGTTGGTGATGTAGCGCACCGCGCCGGCTTCGGCGCTGCCGCCGAACAGCGTCCCTTGCGGGCCTTCGAGCACCTCGACGCGGTCCATATCCGCCATGTAGATGTCCACATTGCGCGCCGGAAACTGCATGGACTGGTCGTCAAGATAGATCGCCACGTTCGGGAAGTTGCCCACCGTGGCGCTGGACTGGTTGCCGCGGAAGCCGGCGCTCAGGCCGCGCATGTAGATTTCGCCCTGCCCCGCGCCGTTGTTCCCGTACGAGATGTTGGGCGTGTATTTCAGCAGAGTGTCGAAGGTGGTGATGTTCAGGACGGACAGGGTTCTTCCCGTCAGCGCCTGGATGGTCATCGGGACCTTCTGGACGCTCTCATTGCGACGCTGAGCCGTCACCACGATGTCGCCGACGCCGGAAGGCGCGGCGGCCACCGGAGCACCCGCGCCGTCCGGGGCCGCGTCGGCGGCGCTGCAGACGCCATGGGCCGACAACGCGCCCGCCGCCGTCGCGGCAAACAGCAAGGCGCGCAGAGTGCGCTGCATCGTCGGTGTCATATGATCCCCCGTCCCTCGCCTGCGTGCGCATGGCCGCAGGGCCAGCCAGGGGCGTAGACGGGCCGTGTGACACTACGGCCAAGCTTTTTTTAAGATGTCATAACCGTTGTGCGACAGGCGGCGTCGCATCGCCGCTCATGTCGGCGGCTTTCGGAGAACCGGGCTCTAACCCTGGGTCGCCGGGAAAACGTGGGCCTGTTTCACCGACAGCTTGAGCACCGCGCCAGGCGCCAGACTCGCGAGTTGGTCGCGCGCGAAATCCACCTCGATCCAGCGGCCGTCGGCGGTCTCGGCCTCGACGCGGCCGGTGGCGCCTTGGGGGATGACGCGGGCGACGTGGGTTTCGAAGCCGCCACCAGCCGCGGCGATGACCAGGTCGTGGGGGCGGATGAAGGCGACCGCCGCGCCATCGGCGACGCCCATTGCGGGCGCGGTGATCGGGCCGGCGGTGAAGAGCCCCCGCGCCACCTTGCCCTCGAAGCGGTTGGCCTCGCCGACGAAGCCGCAGACGAAGGCGCTGGCGGGATGGTCGTGCACCTCTGCCGGCGTACCGATCTGTTCGATCCGGCCGTGGTTGAGGATGGCGACGCGGTCGGCCAGTTCCAGCGCCTCTTCCTGGTCGTGGGTGACAAAGATGGTGGTCACCCCGGTGGCGTCATGGATGCGGCGAAGCTCGCGGCGCAGCGACTTGCGCACCGTGGCGTCCAGCGCCCCGAACGGTTCGTCGAGCAGCAGCACCCTTGGCGAGACGGCCAGCGCGCGGGCCAGCGCCACCCGCTGGCGCTGGCCGCCGGACAGCTGCGAGGGATAGCGCGGCCCCATGCCGTCAAGCTCGACCAGCTTAAGCAGGTCATCGACGCGACGGGTGATCTCGGCGCGCGGCGGCTTGTTCTTGCGGCGCACGTCGAGGCCGAAGGCGACGTTCCTGGCCACGGTCATGTGCTTGAAGAGGGCGTATTGCTGGAAGACGAAGCCCACCTGGCGGGCGGCGGCGTGGAGATAGGTGACCTCGTCGCGGTCGAACAGCACCTGGCCGCGATCGGGAAACTCCAGGCCGGCGATCAGACGCAAGAGCGTGGTCTTGCCCGAACCCGACGGCCCGAGCAGCGCCAGCAGTTCGCCGTGGCGAATCTCCAGGCTGACCCCGTTCAGCGCCGGATAGCGGCCGAAACGTTTTTCGACGGCCCGAATTGAAATGGTCATCGGCGGCGCGTCGCTGGGTTCAGACATGACGGCCTCGCACCGACTGGGTGAGTTCGAGCCCGGTCTTCAGCGCCAGGGTGACCAGGGCCAGCAGGCAGAGCAGCGCCGCCACCGAGAAGGCGCCGACGAAGTCGTACTCGTTGTAGAGCAGTTCGATATGCAGCGGCATGGTGTTGGTCAGGCCGCGAATATGGCCCGAAACCACTGAAACGGCCCCGAATTCCCCCATGGCGCGGGCGTTACACAAAAGCACGCCATAGAACAGGCCCCAGCGGATGTTGGGCGCGGTGACCAGAAGGAAGGTGACCAGGCCAGAGGCGCCCATGGAGACCGCGGCCTCCTCCTCGGCCACCCCCTGCTCCTGCATCAGCGGGATCAGCTCGCGGGCGATGAAGGGGAAGGTGACGAAGATGGTGGCCAGCACGATGCCGGGCACGGCGAAGATGATGGTGATGTTGTGGTCGATCAGCCAGTCGCCGAACCAGCCCTGAGCGCCAAACACCAGCACATAGATCAGGCCCGAAACCACCGGCGAGACCGAAAACGGGATGTCGATCAGGGTGATGAGGAAGCTCTTGCCGGGGAAATAGTGCTTGGCGATGGCCCAGGCGGCGCAGACCCCGAAGGCGGCGTTGAACGGCAC
>CALAEG010000226.1 GCA_937890965.1 uncultured Caulobacteraceae bacterium
GCCCCGGCCATCGCCCAGCACCAGACGCTCGACACCGTCGCGTCCGCCCTCGGCGCGCCTCGGCGTGTGGCCGGTCAGGATCGGGACGCCAGCCGCTTTGAGCCGCGCCACCGCGCCGCTCGAGGCCTGGGGGCGGCGCAGAACCTCGACGACCGCAGCCACCTCGAGACCCCGCTCCTGGGCCATCAGCGCCGCCTCGACACCGAGTTCGCCGGAGCCCAGCACCACGATCCGGCGGCCAGCAAAGGCGTCGTAGCGCTGCAAAAGCGCATGCAGCCCACCGGCGCCCACCACGCCCGGCTGGTCCCAGCCCGGAAAGGCCAGGACCACGTCGCGTGCGCCCGTCGCCAGGATCAGGCGATCGAAACCGCACATCCACGAGCGGTCCTCGTCGGCCAGCCCGACCATGGGCGCGGGCAGGGCGCGCAGGGCTGGGCCGTTGACATAAAGGCCCCAGGCCGTGACCCCCAGCCGCACATCGACGCTGCGGTCGATCGCCTCTTCCAGGGCTGGATTGGCGGTCAACAATTGCTCGACCAGCCGCCCGCGCCGCTGCACCGCCCCGCCCATGCGGCCGCCATAGAGCAGCGGGACATCCAGCCCCATCAGCTGCGGATCGAGCGGGTTTTCGTCGACCAGCACGACGTTCGCGCCCAGCTTGGCCGCCTCGATCGCCGCCGCCGCCCCGGCCGGCCCGGCGCCGATCACCAGCACCTCGGCATGCTCCTCAGGCGGGGCGAGCTTGCCGTCGAGGGCGCTGGGGTCGGTCAGCCGGGGCATCAGACTTGGTCCAGGGCCTGGGTCAGGTCGGCGATCAGGTCGTCGGGATGCTCCAGCCCGACCGAGAGCCGCAACGTCGCCTCTGTGACGCCGGCCTCCGCCAGCCGGTCGCGGGCGATGGCGTAGTGGGTGGTGCTCGCCGGATGGCAGATCAGGGTCTCCGAACCGCCGAGGCTGACCGCCAGCCGGAGCAGCTTCAGCGCGTTGAGGAAGCGGAAGGCCCCGGCCTCGCCGCCCTGGATGCGGAAGGAGAAGGTCGAGCCGGTCCCGCGGGTCTGGCGCTGCATCAGGTCATGCTCGCGCGATCCGGGTTCGGCCAGGCCGATGAAGGTGACGCCGGCGACCTTGGGATGGGCTTTCAGATACCGCGCTATTTTGAGGGCGCTTTCGCAGGCCCTGGCCGTGCGCACCGAAAGCGTCTCCAGCGAGCGCAGCAGCAGCCACGCCGTCTGCGGGTCCATGGTGGTGCCCAGCAGAGTGCGCAGCGCGCGCAGCGGCCCGACGAGTTCGAGGCTGCCACTGACCCCACCGGCCAGCAGGTCGCTGTGGCCGCCGCAATATTTGGTCAGCGAGGTCATGCAGAGGTCGGCGCCGCAGGCCAGCGGACTTTGCAGCAGGGGCCCGAGGAAGGTGTTGTCGACGCAGACCAGCGGCCGGACGCCCTGGCGCTCGGCGATCTCGCCGGCGATCCGAACCGCCAGGCCGATATCGATCACCGTCGCGGTCGGGTTGGCTGGGCTCTCCAGCCAGATCAGCCGCAACGGCCCCGCCGCCATGGCCCGCTCGGCGGCCTCGCGCATCGCCTCGCCGTCCAGGCCGTCGGTGAAGTGGAAGCCGCGCACGCCGAAGCCGGCCATGACCCGGTTGAGCAGGCCGTCGGCGCCGCCATAGAAGGGCAGGCCGTGCAGCACCGCGTCTCCAGGCTTCAGGTGGGCCATGAACACGGTCGAGATCGCCGCCATGCCGCTGCAGAAGCCCGCGGCGGCTTCCGCGCCGTCCAGCGCCGCCAGCCGCTTTTCGACCATGTCCAGGTTGGGATGGCCGAGGCGCATATAGATGTAGGACGGCTCCACCACTTCGCCCGGCCGCGGGCCCTCGAAGAAGATCCGGTGCGTCTCCTTGGCGTGCTCGGCCGAGGGATAGACGAAGGTCGAGGTCAGGTAGAGCGGCGGCTTGGCCGCGCCCTGGCCGCCGGCCGGGTCGTAGCCATAGCCGACGGCGATGGTGTCCAGGTGCAGCTTGCGCGCCTTATCCTCGTCCACGACAGCCCTCCAGATAGGTTCGCGCGGTGGCGCAGTACCAGTCGGTGAAGCGCATGGTCAGGGCCTCGGCGTCGGCGCAATACGGGCCGGGCGTGAAGGCCGGCGAATCGACGCCCTGCTGGTTGTTCTCCACCAGGGCCAGATCCTGCTGGTTGGTGCGGTTCCAGAGCTCGGTCAGGTGTTCGAGGTCGTAATCGACCCCTTCGCGGGCATCCTTGTGCACCAGCCATTTGGAGGTGATCAGGGTCTCCTTCGGGGTCAGCGGCATGGCGCTGAACATGAAGAGGAAGTCGGCCGTGGCGTGGACGAAGGCGTGCGGCTCGATCGACCAGCGCAGCGAGCCGATATCGCCAGCGCCGGCCTCGACCATCAGCTTTCGCACCGCCGTCTTGCCGTCCATGGTCATCGAGCGGCAGCCCTCGTTCAGCGGAAAGCGGATCGCTTGCCACCAGTCGCCCTCATGCGGCCCCACGCCCAGGCCAACGGCGGCCATGCGGTCGTTATAGGCGGCATGGCGGCGGGCCTCGTCGCCATAGTCGAAATTGCCCGAAACGCCGGTCGGGAAGGTCAGGGAGAGTTCCGGATGACTGGTGGCGCAGTGATAGCACTCGCGGGCATTCTCCATGGCCAGCTTCCAGTTGCCGCGCTCGATCAGGGTGTTTTCGCAAGCCAGCTTGGCGTCCCGCAGCCGATGCGGCGCCAAGAGCGGTTCCAGCCTGTCGCGGAACGGCGCGAAGGGCGGCGGCTGGTCGGCGACACAGACATAGATGGCGCCGGCGCAGGTCTCGACGGAAATGGGATGCAGGCCGTGGTCGCAGGCCTCGAAGTCGTCGCCCATGCGCGCGGCGTGCACCAGGTCGCCGCTCAGGTCGTAGGTCCAGCGGTGATAGGGGCAGACCAGCCTGGCGGTCGCGCCCTTGCCCTCGGCCAGGATGCGCGAGCCGCGATGGCGGCAAGTGTTGTGGAAGCCGCGCAAGGCGCCGTCCTGGCCGCGCACCACGAAGATCGGTGCGCCGGCGATGCTCAGCGCCATGTGGCTACCGGTCCGGGGCAGCTCGACCTCGAACCCGGCCAGGATCCAGGACCTCTGGTGGATGGCGACCTGGTCGAATTCGAACACGTCGGGATCGACATAGAAGGCGCGCGGCAGGGCGTGGCCGGGCCGTCTCTGGTCCAGCAGGGCTTCGATCCGTTGCAGATCGACCATTGGTCCTCCCTCCACCGCTATGATGACACGACCTGGGCCCAGCGATAGGGCGACTTGCAGGCCTGCAGCTCGGATCAGGGTCGGCGCCCGTTGCAGCGCCTCGTCCTGGCGCCGGCACGTGAACGGCGCTTAAATGAGCCGCGAACTTTCAGCCTCGGAGGAGAACGCCTTGGCCGACAAGGCAGACCCGGCGCCGACAAGGACGCCGCTCGACGACTATGTGGCTAGGCCCGACGCCAGCTTCGCCTGGCGGGTGGCGGGTCCGGTCGCCGGCATGGGTGAGCGCAGCGCGGTGCTTGAACTGACCTCGCAGACCTGGCTCACGCCGGACCAGGTCGACCGGCCGGTATGGAAACACTGGCTGACGGTGATCGTGCCGGACGAGGTGATCCACGACACCGCCTTCCTCTATATCACCGGCGGCGCCAACACCGATCCGTCGCCCACCGAGGCCGACAAGGGGTTCGCGCGGCTGGCGGTCGAGAGCCGCTCGGTGGTGGCCGTTCTGAACGACGTGCCCAACCAGCCGCTGCGTTTTGCCGACCGGCCGGACGAGCCCCTGGTCGAGGACGCGCTGATCGCGCACCAGCAGGTGAAGTTCACCAAGACCCGCGATCCCGAACAGCTTGTGCGCCTGCCTATGGTGAAGAGCGGCGTGGCGGCCATGACCGCGATCCAGCAATACCTCGCCGACGATGCGGGCGGGGAGCTGGCGGTGAAGGGCTTCGTGGTCGCCGGCGGCTCCAAGCGCGGCTGGACCACCTGGCTCGTGGGGGCGCTCGACGCCCGGGTCAGAGCCATCATCCCGATCGTGATCAACGCGCTGGACGGCGATGCGACCACGCGCCACCACTGGGGGGCGATGGGCTATTTCTCGCCGGCGATCCGGGATTATGTCGACCATGGCCTGATCCCGGACATGATCGGCCAGCCCGGTCTGGACGAAATCAGGCGGATCGAGGACCCGCTCGCCTATAGCGACCGGCCCTCGATGACGATGCCGAAGTACATCATCAACGAAGTCGGCGATGAGTTCTTCCCGCCAGACAACACGCGCTACTCCTACCATCGGCTGCCCGAGATCAAGCGCCTCAGGATGCTGCCGAACAGCCGCCACTCGACCGCCGGGACCGACATCATCAAGAGCCTGGCGGCCTTCTACGACGCGATCCTGAACGACCGGAAGCTGCCCGACTATGACTGGAGCGTGCGCGAGGATGGCGCCATCGTCGTCCGCTCGGACGATGCGCCGGCGGAGGTCAATCTGTGGCAGGGGACCAATCCGAGCGCGCGGGATTTCCGCGTCGAGACCATCGGCGAGGCCTTCACCTCGACCCCGCTGGCCCGGCGTGACGACGGGACCTGGGTCGGCGAGGTGAAGGCGCCCCCGACCGGGTTCACCGCCTATTTCGTCGAGCTGGTCTTCCCTGGCGCGACGAGGTCGCCGTTCAAGTTCACCACCGAGGTTTCCGTGACCCCGGACGTGTTGCCCTTCCGCTGGGAGGACGCCAGGCCGATCACCGCGCCGGCGCGGGCCGACTGATCGCGCCGTCTATTTTCGCTCTGCGTAGCTTACGGCCATGCCCGCGCGGACGTCCTGCTGAACGCCGTATTGCGGGAAGGGGTAACGGAAGCCGTTCTTGGCCAGCGCGCGCATGCCCGCGATGGCGGAGACCAGATATTCCGGCGGCGTGGCCATCAGCATCTCGTCGTCCAGCACCCCGCCATAGCGGCGCTCGGCGAAGCAGGGGATGGACAGGCTGGGCGTGCGCAGGGTCAGCGCCCGGCCCCAGCTGTCGGCGCAGGCGCTCTCGCCGACCACCGACCAGTCGAAGCGCTTGTAGCCGGACCACTGCAGGCCGTTGATGAAATAGATCATCGCGCCGGGCGTGGCGTAAAACAGGGCGATGTCGGGATCGGCCAGCTTGCCCGTGGAGAGGGGGCCGACGGCAAGCGCCTCGTAACGGCCGTCCGGCACGCAGTGCATGGCCGACTGATGCGCGGCGGCGTCCTCCCCGGTTGAGAACCAGACGCCGGTCATCGACCGCCCGGACTTCCAGTCGTCGGTCTTGGCCGCCCCCAGGCCGACCACGGCGCGGCACTGGGCGCCGACCAGGTCTTCGCTGGTGATGCCGACGGTCCAACCCAGCCGCGAGGCCTGACCGACGATCTGGTCAAGGGTGTGGACGCTCTGCGGTCGGCGGATCCGGGGGATCGCCTCCATGTCCTGCCGATGTTCGAACAGCTTCATGCCGATGGGGATGGAGCGCAGCTTGAGCAGCTGTTCGAGCTCGGCGGCGACGGCTGGCAGATCGCTGGTCATGGCGTTTCCCCGGAGCGTTTTCGCCAATGTGGGCCAATTTCGAACGGCCGGCGAGCCTTGATGCCGCCTGGGCGCCCGCTCTAAGCGTCGACCTGATCGCGAACCCCCCGCGCCATCACGAAGGTCACCCGCTCCAGCTCGCTTATGTCGGAGAGGGGATCGCCATCGACAGCGATGATGTCGGCGGACTTGCCGGGTGCGATCGAGCCGATCAGTTCGCTGCGGTCGAGCAGTTCGGCGGCGCTGACCGTCGCGGCCTTGATCGCATCGGCATTGGTCATGCCGGCCTCGACCATATAGCCGAACTCGCGGGCGTTCCGGCCGTGCGGACCGACGCCCATATCGGTGCCGAAGCTGATCTTGACGCCGGCCTTGTAGGAGCGGCCCAGCGCCGCCTTGATGTGCTCGCCGACCGTGAACGCCTTCTCAGACTGTGCGGCTGAGAGCACGCCGCCCTCGCGCGCCATCTCCAGCACAGTCATGCCAGCGATGATGGTCGGGGTGTGGAAGGCGTTGTGTTCGAGGAAGAGTCGGATCGACTCGTCGTCCATGAAGCTGCCGTGCTCGATCGAATCGACGCCGGCGGCGAGCGCGGCGTTGATGCCGGCCGCGCCGTGAGCGTGGGCGGAGACGCGGCGGCCCAGATGGTGGGCCGTCTCGATGATGGTGCGGATCTCGTCGGTGGTGAACTGCTGGTCGACGCCGGCGCTGATGTCTGACAGCACCCCGCCGGTGGCCACGAACTTGATGGCGTCGGCGCCCTGGGCGACCTGGGCGCGGACGGCCTTGCGGCAGGAATCGACGCCGTCGCAGACCCCGCTGGCCGATTGCACGCAGGCGCAGACGTCGTTGCGGAAGCCGTAGATCTGGGCGTGGCCGCCGGTGGGCGACAGGGTCGCGCCGACGCAGAGGATGCGCGGTCCCGGAACCTTGCCCTCGGCGACCGCGGCGCGCAGGGCGAAGATCACCTCCGGCTTGCGCGCCCCGACATCGCGAACGGTGGTGAATCCGGCGGCCAGCGTCAGCCTGGCCCGATAGGCGCCGTCGAGGCCGGTCTTCGGATCGGAATCCTCGACCAGGCGCAGGCGATAGCCCGGGCCGAGCTGGGCGGTCAGGTGCACGTGGCAATCGATCAGGCCGGGCAGCACGAAGCTGTTCTTCAGCTCGATCAGCCGCGCGCCTTCAGGTGGATCGACGAAGCTGTCGGCTATGGCCACGATCTTGTCGCCGGCGATGCGCACGCTCTGGCCACGCTTGGGGGGCTGCCCGGGCTCTGCGAGCAGCTGTCCAGCATGGATGACCGTCTCGTTGGTTTGCGCCGTCATGCATCCTGCTCCGTTGAGGCTCGTCTATGAGGTCAAATTTCTCGATCTGTGCAAGCGCCAGAGGAAGTAGCAGGCCAGCCCGATCAGGTTCCAGACCAGGAAAAATAGCCTGGTCTTCACCGGCAGGTTCCAGAACAGATAGAGGCAGCCCGCGATCGCCAGCGGCCCGATGATCCAGGCCAGCGGCGTGCGGTAGACGCGCGGCTGGTCGGGCGCGCGGCGGCGCAGGACGAGCAGGCAGACCGAGACGGCGGTGAAGGCCGCCAGGGTGCCCGCATTGGCCAGGGAGGCGATCTGGTCGAGCGGGGCGAGGCCGGCCAGGATGGCCACGACGACGCCGGTGACGATCGTCATGCGCACGGGCGCGCCGGTGCGGCGGCTCACCCTCGCCAGTCCCGTCGGCAGCAGGCCGTCGCGGGCCATGACGAAGAAGATGCGGCTCTGACCGTAGAGAAAGGCCAGGATCACCGTCGGCAGGGCGATGACGGCGGCGGCCCCGATGGCGATCGCCGTCCAGCCCTGGCCAAGCTGGCGCAGGATCAAGGCCAGCGGCTCGGGACTGTTGGCGAACCGCGCGTAGGACATGGCGCCGACCGCGACGGCGGCGACGGCGACATAGATGGCGGTGCAGGCGACCATCGAGCCGATGATGCCGATGGGCAGGTCGCGGCCGGGGTTCTTGGTCTCTTCAGCGGCGGTCGAGAGGGCGTCGAAGCCGTAGAAGGCGAAGAAGATGATGGCCGCCGCCGCCATTACCCCGTGCCGCGTTCCGCCAACATCGCCGCCCGCGAAACCGTAGGGCATGAAGGGATGGAAGTTGGCGACGTGGAAGTGTGGTCCCGCCACCACGACGAAGAGGCCGAGGGCCGCGATCTTCACGGCCACCAGCACCGCATTGACCGTGGCGCTCTCGCGAGTCCCGAGGCTCAGCAGGCCGACCACCACGGCGATGATGGCGATGGCCGGCAGGTTGATGAGGCCGCCGGCATAGAAGCCCACGCTCAGGGCCGTCGACAGATGCACGCCGACGGCATTCAGGAAGCCCACCGCATAGCCGGACCAGCCGACGGCCACGGCGCTGACCACCAGCGAATATTCCAGGATCAGGCTCCAGCCCACCGCCCAGGCGATGATCTCGCCAAGCACTACATAGCTGTAGGTATAGGCGCTGCCGGAGACCGGGATCATGGTCGCGACCTCGGCATAGGCCAGGGCGGCGCAGGCGCAGACGCCGCCGGCGATCAGGAAGGACAACAGGACGGCGGGTCCGGCCAGGTTCGCGCCGACGCCGATCAGCGTGTAGATGCCGGTGCCGACGATCGCGCCGACGCCCAACGGGATCAGGTGCCACCAGCTCAGGCTGGGTTTCAGCCGGTGATCGGGGTGCAGCGCCTCGAGCGAGACGGTTTTACGGTGTAGCAGGGAGGTCATCAGGGCCTCTCCCCCGTCCACTCCCAGTGCCAGGGCTCGAAGACGTAATTGATGAAGCCGAAACGGCGCGCATTGGCGACCAGCCAGCGATAGGCAGGGGTCCGCGACTGGTAGAGGCGGTTGGCGTCGTCCGAGGAATCGTCCGTGAAACCGGGCGCCGCGCCCAGGACCAGGTCGACGGCCAGGCCGGTGCGGTGGGAGGAGCACTCGGCGCGGACCAGGCCCGCGCAGTTCAGCTCGGCCGCGCAACGGGCGGCGTCCTCGGCGGGATCGCGATAGCCGGAGAAGACGGTGAGCTGCTGCGGGTCGGCGGCGATCTCCGGGACCTCCCGGCGTGCGGCCGCGACCATGCGGCGGAGCGCCTTCAGCGCCCTGGGTCTTAGTTGGACGACCTTGTCGAGGCGGCTTTCGTCGGGCGTCAGATCGGCGAGGCGGGTCGGCGACTCGGGGCAGATCCCGGCCTTGCGCAGGGCGACGAACGGCCGGCGCGCCTGCCAGGCGTCCTTCATCGCGGCGAAGGTGTCGGGATCGACCGCGCCGTGGGGCGACAGTCCGTGCGAGAACTGCCAACGCGCCAGGGCGTAGGCGAAGCCGCGCGTATCGGCGGCGCAGGCCGTGTGCGCCTCGCGCGCGATGGCGGGCGCGTAGATGGCCCAGCCCAGTTCGGGCCGGCCGAACGGCGTCAGCGGAAGGCTGGTCAGGGAGGCGGCGTTGGCCTCGGCGGCCGGGCCAAAGGCGCGATGGCCGCCGCAGCCGGTCTGGTCGCCGAACAGCGTGGCGCCTTCGGAGAGTTCGAAGCTGGCGCAGCCGGCGACCGCCACGGCGAGAACCGCGACGGCCGACAACAGACCTGGGCCCCGCTTGCGCGGGGCCTGGCGGATGAAGCGGTGGCTGCCGCTCACCCCTTCTCGTTGGAGAAGACGATCGTGCCCGAGGCGGCGAACATGCCGCCGACGCCGTGGGCGATCGAGATCTTGGCGTTCGGAACCTGGGCCGGCGCAATGCCGCGCAGCTGCCGGACGCTCTCCTGCATGGCGTACATGCCGTACATGCCCGAGTGCATGTAGGAGAGGCCGCCGCCATTGGTGTTCAGCGGCAGCTTGCCGCCGATCGCGGTGTTCCGCTCATTGATGAACCCGGCGGCTTCGCCCGGCTTGCAGAAGCCGAGGTCTTCCAGGCCATAGAGCGGCAGGTGGGCGAAGGCGTCGTAGATCATCAGGTGATCGACGTCGCTGTGCTTGATGCCCGCCTCGTCGAAGGCCTTCTTGCCGGAGACGCGGAAGGCCTTGGAGGAGTTGAAGTCCTCCATCTGGCTGACCATCGGCGTCTCGACGCTCTCGCCTGTGCCCAGGATGTAGACCGGCTTTTGCGGGAAGTCCTTGGCCCGTTCGGCGCTGGTCAGGATCAGCGCTCCGCCGCCGTCGGTGACCAGGCAGCACATCAGCATGCGGAACGGCCAGGCGATCATGCGCGAGTCGAGCACGTCGTCGACCGTGATCGGTTCCTTGAAGCTGGCGCGCGGATTCAGCGCCGCCCATTCCCGCTGCACCACCGCGACCATGGCCAGGTCTTCCTCGGTGACGCCATTGGTCTTCATGTAGCGAAGCACGGGAATGGTGAACATCGAGGGCGGGCCGACCGGGCCATAGGGCGCCTCGAACTGGCCGGAAAGGCTGGATCCGCCGCCGCCGCCAAAGCGTCCGCCGGCGCCGACGCGTGAGCGCCCGCTTTCGCCGTGGGTGATCAGGACGGTGTTGCACAGCCCCTCGTTGATGGCCGCCGCCGCATGGCGGACGTGCAGCATGAAGGAGCAGCCGCCGACGCTGGTGCCGTCGGCATAGGTCGGCGTGATGCCCAGATAGTGGGCCAGTTCGACGGGGCTGGCCCCGGCGGTGGCGACGCCATCGATGTCCGTGGGCTTGAGGCCCGCGTCTTTCAGGGCGTTGAGGGCGGCGTCGGCATGCAGGCCCATCACCGACACATTCGGGATGCGGCCCATTTCGGTGGTCTCGGCGGCGCCGACGACCGCAACGGAATTGCGCTTCATGGCGTCAGGCTCCCACGGGTTGGAAGAAGGGCAGGGAGATGTCGTCGCTGAAGCTTTGGAAGGTCACCTCAACCGGCATGTCCAGCTTGAGCGCCTCGGGCGTCTGCGGGCAGCCGACGATATTGGTCATCATCCGGGGACCCTCATCGAGCTGCACGACCGCGATCGAGTGCGGCTCCGTGCCCAGGTCCGGGCGCGGCCGGTGATTGATGACGTAGCTGTAGAGGAAGCCGCGGCCGGTGGCCTTGAACTCCTCGACGCTGCGCGAGCCGCACTTCGGGCAGAAGGGGCGGGGCGGAAAATAGGCGTCTTTACAATCGGTGCAGCGCTGCAGGCGAAGTTCGCCCGCCTTGCAGCCATCCCAGAAATGCTGCGTTTCCGGGGTCGGTTGAGGCAATACCCTATCCATTGAAATTCGCGGTCCCTAGAATCGTTCATGAAACACCGACTGGCTTGAAGCCGCCGGCGCCCGATTGTTGAGCCCGAGATTGAGGCCGGCGTCGAGTTGAAAATTGAGCTGGACTGGCACAATCCTCCGCGCGTCGATCGCGGCTGGGGCCATTCCCCTTCGCCCATGCCGCCCCCATCTGCCGCCCACAGCCGAACTTCCGGCTGGACATGGCCTCGATGCGCTCGCTCGATGGCCGGTATTGAGAAAACGAGGACGAGACGATGCTTGTCGGTGTGCCTAAGGAGATCAAGATCCAGGAGCATCGCGTCGGGCTGACCCCCGGCAGCGTGCGCGAACTGGTCCATCATGGCCACCGGGTGGTGATCGAGACGGGCGCCGGGGACGGCATCGGCCACGACGATGCGGCCTATCGCGCGGCGGGCGCCTCCATCGTCGCCAACGCCGCCGAGGTCTTCAGCCAGGCCGAGATGATCGTGAAGGTAAAGGAGCCGCAAGGCCCCGAGATCGCGCTCCTACGCCCCGGCCAGGTCCTGTTCACCTACCTCCATCTCGCCGCCGACCCGGCCCAGGCCGAGGGGCTGATGAAGTCCGGCGCGGTGGCGATCGCCTATGAGACCGTCACCGACGATCGCGGCGGCCTGCCGCTGCTCTCGCCGATGAGCGAAGTCGCTGGGCGGATGAGCATGCAGGTGGGGGCCCACTGCCTGGAGAAGGAGCAGGGCGGCGCCGGCATGCTGCTTGGCGGCGTGCCCGGCGTGCCCGCCGCCAAGGTGCTGGTGCTGGGCGGCGGCGTCTCCGGCACTAATGCGGCGCGCATGGCCATGGGCATGGAGGCCCAGGTGACTATCATCGACAATTCCATGCGGCGCCTGAAGGAGCTCGACCTGCAGTTCGGCTCGAAGATCCAGACCCTCTACGCCACGGTGGACAATATCGAGCGCGAGGTCGCCCGCGCCGACCTGATCATCGGCGCCGTGCTGGCGCCCGGCGCGCGGGCGCCCAAGCTGGTCACCCGCGCCATGATCGAGTCCATGCGGCCGGGCTCGGTGGTGGTGGACATCTCCATCGACCAGGGCGGCTGTTTCGAAACCAGCCGGCCGACCACCCATGACAACCCGACCTTCGTTGTGGCCGGCGTCGTCCACTATGCGGTCACCAACATGCCGGGCGCCGTGGCCCACACCTCGGCCTATGCGCTGAACAACGCGACGCTGCCGTTCGTGCTGGCCCTGGCCGACCACGGCTGGCGCGCGGCGCTGGACCGCGATCCGCACCTGCGCGACGGCCTGAACGTGCTCGACGGCCGCATCGTCCACCCGGCGGTGGCCGAAAGCCTGGGGCTGAAAGCGGCCTGAAGGCGGTTTCGACGGATCGATTGTCCAGCTTGAACGCTGAGCAAGGGCTTGGGCAGGGATTGAGTTCATGGATCTTGAGATCACGGTCGGGCCCGAGCAACTGGTCGTCCATCAGGGCCATTCGATCCTGCTCACCGATCGCGACGGCCAGATCCCCTGGCCCACCGACCGCGGCCTGTATTTTCTCGACACGCGGATGGTATCCAGCTGGCAGATCTTCGCCAACGGCGAGTCATGGGATCTGCTCAGCTCCGCCCCTGTGGCCCATTTCGCCGCCCGCGTCTTCCTGACCAATCGGAAATTTGCGACCGAGGACGGCGAGATCCCCGAGCGCTGCCTGAGCTTCGAACTCAGCCGGACGATCGGCGAGGGCTTGCACGAAGACTTCGACATCACCAATCACGGCGCTAAGCGCGTGCGCTTCAATCTGGAGCTGTCGATCCGCTCCGACTTCGCCGACCTGTTCGAGGTCAAGAGCGGCGAGATCGTACGCCGCGGCCACATCACCACGGCCTGGTCGCCGCGCGCGGCTCAGCTGCGCACCGTCTATCGCAACAAGGACTTTCACCGCGAGGTGATCGTTCGCGTCCGCCGCACCGACATGCGGCCTGTCTATGCCAATGGCCGGCTGAGCTTCGATGTCGACCTAGCCCCCGGGGCCTCCTGGCACAGCTGCCTGCTCTACGAGTTCCGCGATGGCCGCAACCGCTTCGCCGCCCCGTGGGCCTGCGTCGATGGCCACAGCGATTCTAAGACCGCCCGAAAAGCGGAGGCTTGGCGCGAGAAGGTCATGAAGATCGAGACCTCCAACGAGGAGGTCTACCGCTTCTATCGCCAGGCGGTTGAGGACGTCGCCTCCCTTCGCCTGCCGACCAGCGAGACCGGCCCGCACCAGTTCGTGCCAGCGGCGGGCGTGCCCTGGTTCGTCGCCCTGTTCGGCCGCGACACGCTGATCGCCTCGCTGCAGACCGCCATGTCCTATCCGCACTTCGCCCGCGCGACCCTGACCGCCCTGGCTCATTACCAGGCCACCGAGCGCGACGACGAGCGCGACGCCGAGCCCGGTAAGATCATGCACGAGCTCAGGCTGGGCGAACTCGCCCACTTCAAGCTCATTCCGCACACGCCCTATTACGGCACGGCGGATGCGACACCGCTCTATCTCATCCTCCTGCACCATGCCTGGCTGTGTCTGGGCGACATGAAGCTGCTCGAGCAGCATATGGAGACGGCCGAGGCCTGCCTGGCCTGGATCGACGACTATGGCGACCGCGACGGCGACGGCTTCCAGGAATATCAGACCCGCTCGAAGCACGGTTACGAGAACCAGAGCTGGAAGGACGCCGGCGAGGCGATCGTCTATCCCGACGGCTCGCTGGTGAAGGGTCCCAAGGCGCTCTGCGAACTGCAGGGCTATGTCTATGACGCCTGGCGGCGCATGGCGCAGATATTCGAGGCGCTGGGCAAGCCGGATCGGGCCAAGGCGCTGAACGAAAAGGCCGACCGGCTCTATCGCCGGTTCAACGAGGTCTTCTGGGACGAGGCGTCCGGCTTCTACGCCCTGGCGCTCGACGGCGACAAAAAGCCGGTGCTGAGCACAGCCTCCAATCCCGGCCACCTACTGTGGTCCGGCATCGTGCCGCCAGAACGGGCGGAGAGGGTGGTGCGGCGGCTGATGGCGCCGGACATGTGGAGCGGCTGGGGCATACGCACGCTGTCGTCCGACCATCCGGCCTATAATCCGATGTCCTACCAGAACGGCTCGGTCTGGCCGCACGACAACGGGCTGATCGCGCTCGGCTTTCGGCGCTATGGTTTCGCCGTCGAAGCCGCGCGAATCTCCCGCGACATCTCCGGCGCAGTCAGCTTCTTCACCCTGCACCAGGCGCCCGAACTCTATGCCGGCATCGTTCGCTCGCCGACCAACTTCCCCGTGCAGTATCTGGGCGCCAATGCGCCGCAGGCCTGGGCCGCCGGTTCATCCTTTCACCTGCTGCAGGCCATGCTCGGGTTTCAGCCCGATGCGCCGTCCGGCCTCATCCATTTCGACCCCGCCCTGCCGGACTGGCTGCCCGATATCACCTTGATCGATATGAGTTTTCTGGGCGGCAGCTTCGATGTACGCTTCTGGCGCGATGGCGAACAGACCCACTGGGAGGTGCTGAAGGGCGACAAGCGCCGCTTTGGCCGGCGGCCCTATGACAGCCAGACCCGGCTGCATTCGGCGACGGTCGGGACGGTCTGACCCTCCCGTGAGGCTGGCCGCAACACGGCACAGGCTGTACACCCTATATTGACTGTGGCCCCGCTGGCGGGTGAACGGTTCTTTGTGGGCGGCGTTTCTGTACGGCTGATGGGGTGGATGGACGGAATGCTTTCACGACGAAAGATCGTACTTTCGACCTGCGGCTCCTCTGGAGACCTCAATCCTTTCATAGCCATAGCGCTTGAGCTGCGCGCCCGCGGCTACTTCCCCGTCATCGCCAGCCAAAGCGAGTTCGGACCCCGGGTCGAGGCCGAAGGCCTGGCCTTTCACCCGATGCGGCCAGGCGCCCGCGACATCGAGGAGGAACTTGGTCTCGACCATCAGGGCATCGTCCGCCGCTCGATCGACGCGCGTTCGGGACTGGAATTCCTCGTCCGCCGCATCGCCATGCCGTTTCTGCGTCGCGCCTATCAGGACATGATGTCCGCCAGCGAAGGCGCCAGTCTGGTGGTCACCCACCCCGCCGCCTTCGGCGCCCGCCTGGCGGCCGAAAAGCGCGGGCTTCCCTGGATTTCCTCGGCGCTGGCGCCCTTCGCCTTCATGTCGGCCTATGACCCGCCGCCGCTCGGCATTGCGCCGCGCCTGACCGAGGCCTGCCTGCGCTCGGGCGCGACCGCGGCCGGGGTGCTGCTCGGCCTGGTTCGCGTCGCCACCTCCGGCTGGACCGCGCCGATCCGCCAGCTGCGGCGCGAGCTCGGCCTGTCGCGCACGCCGGGCAATCCGTTGTTCGAGGGCCAGTTCTCGCCCTATGGCACCATCGCGCTTTATTCGCGGGTGTTCGGCGAGTTGCAGCCCGATTTTCCAGCTCGCACCACCATCTGCGGCTTCACTTTCTACGACCGCGAGCGCGGCGCCGCCGAGGCCCTGCCGCCGGAACTGGCGCGCTTCCTCGATGACGGCCCGCCGCCGCTGGTCTTCACCCTGGGCTCGGCGGTGGTGTTCGATCCGGGCGACTTCTATCGCGACAGCCTGACGCTGGCCTCATCGCTGAAACGCCGGGCGGTCTTCCTGGTCGGCGAGGGTGACGTGCTGCCCGATGTGCTGCCCGAGGGCATGATCGCCTGCCGCTATGCGCCGCACTCGCTGGTCTTCCCGCATGCCGAGGCCATCGTCCACCAGGGCGGGGTCGGCACCACCGCCCAGGCGCTGCGGGCCGGCGTGCCGCAACTGATTGTTCCCTCCGGCGCCGACCAGCCCGACAACGCCGCTCGCATTGCCAGGCTGGGCGTCGGCCGCACGGTCTCGCGCGCCGAATACGAGCCGGTTCGCGCCGTCCACGAGGTCGGCGCGCTGCTGCGCCGCGGCGCCTATCGCGCCCGGGCCCAGGAACTGTCGCGCCGCATCTCGCTGGAAGACGGCGCGGCCGCGGCGGCCGACATTCTGGAGTCCGCCCTGCACGCCGCTCCGGCGCTCCGCCGCGCCGGCTAAGGCAGTCCCGCGGGCTTAAAACGGTATTCATGTCTCTCCGCCAAACATGCCGTCGGGTAAGCCGGCATGAGCCTTGGACGGGGAGCGCGATTCAATGGATTTCCGTATCAAGCCGTTCAACCCAGTGAAGCGGGCGGACGCGGCCCGCCGCATCGCCACCTAGTCCCATGACCGCGCAACGGTCTATGGCGGGCCTTTCGCCTGAAACCCTGGCGGCGATCAGGGTCGTCTTCTTCCAGGAATGCGAGGCGCATCTCGCCGAGCTGGGCGCGGGACTGACCGCGTTGCAAAACGGCGACAGCGATCCGGAGATTCTCAACGGCGCCTACCGCGCGGCGCATTCGATCAAGGGAGGGGCGGGGATTTTCGAGCTGGACGCCCTGGTTCGGTTCGCCCACCAGGTCGAAACCGCCCTGGGCGAGGTTCGCGACGGACGGCTGGCCCCGGAACCGGACGTCCTGGGCGTGCTGGCGCGCGCGAGCAGCTTGCTGGCCGAGCTGGTCGAGGCCGGCCGCAAGGGCCGTGACCCGTCCCCCGAACCCATGGCGACGCTGGGCGAAGAGCTGGCGGCGCTGACGCCGCGGGCGACGGAGCCGAAGGCGTTCGACGAGCTGAATTTCGAGCCGCGTCCGATGAGGTTTCGGCCGCTGAGCCCGGCCGGACGCTCCGGCCCGGGAGGGGCCTGATGCCCCAGGCCGCCGACGTTGAGATCATGGTCGTCGACGACCAGCGCGCCATGCGCGCTCTGGTGCGCGACAGCCTGGCCCAGATCGGCTGCGCCTGCGTCAGCGAATGCGGCGACGGCAACGAGGCGCTGCAGTCCTTGCGCGCCCGGCCGGTGCATCTGGTGGTTTCGGACCTGAACATGCCGGTCATGGACGGGCTGGCCCTGCTCCGCGCCGTGCGCAGCGAACCGACCCTCGCCAACACCGCCTTCATCATGTTGAGCAGCCGCGCCGACGTGGCGCTGGTGAAGGAGGCCATCGCGCTCGGGGTCAACAACTACCTGGTCAAGCCGTTCACGCTGGGCACGCTCAAGCGCAAGATCGAGTCCGTCTTCGGACCGCTGACATGACCGTCTGAGCGGCTTCAGACGCCGAAGACCATGCGCCCGCCGCCTGGGGACAACCGAGGCGACAGTGGGCGCGGAGCCCACGCACCGGTGATTCGCTTTTCGCGCGCGGGGGTTCTAAGGATGACGGGAATTCAAAATCACACAGTCCTTAGGAGAGGAAGAGATTCATGCGTGAAGCCGTTGTCGTTTCCTATGCTCGCACGGGCCTGGCCAAGTCCGGCCGTGGCGGGTTCAACATCACCCCCACTGTCAGCATGGCCGCCCACGCGGTGAAGCACGCCGTCGAACGCTCGGGCGTCGACAAGGACGCGGTGGAAGACTGTTTCATGGGCAATGTGGCCCACGGCGCCGGCAATCTCGGCCGCCAGGCGGCGCTGCTCGCCGGCATGCCGATCACCACCTCCGGCGTGACCATCAACCGCTTCTGCTCTTCGGGCCTGCAGTCCATCGCCATGGCCGCGCGCTACATCGTCGATGACGGCGCCGAGTGCGTCGTGGCCGGCGGCGTCGAGTCGATCAGCTTCCCGGGCGGCGGCGGCGCGCGTGAGAACAACGACCCGCGCCTGGTGCAGATGTATCCCGACATCCACATGCCGATGATCGACACCGCCGACATCGTCGCCGAGCGCTACAAGATCAGCCGCGAGGCCCAGGACGAGTTCTCGCTCGAATCCCAGCGCCGCATGGCTTCGGCTCAGCAGGCCGGCAAGTTCAAGGACGAGATCGTCCCGATGAACACCAAGATGAAGCAGGTCAATCGCGAGACCAAGGAAGAGACCATCGTCGACTATGTGGTCGATCGCGACGAGTGCAATCGTCCCGACACCACCATCGAAGGCCTGGCCAAGCTCGAGCCCGTCAAGGGCCCGGGCAAGTTCATCACCGCCGGCAACGCCTCGCAGCTGTCCGACGGCGCCGCGGCCGTCGTGCTCATGGAGGCCAAGGAAGCCGAACGCCGGGGCCTCAAGCCCCTCGGCGCCTTCAAGGGCTGGGCCGTCGCCGGCTGCCGGCCCGACGAAATGGGCATCGGCCCGGTCTTCGCCGTGCCGCGCCTCTTGGAACGCCACGGCCTGAAGGTCGACGACATCGACCTGTGGGAGCTGAACGAAGCCTTCGCGTCGCAGTGCCTCTATTCCCGCGACACCCTGGGCATCGATCCCGAGCTCTACAACGTCAACGGCGGCGCCATCGCCATCGGCCACCCGTTCGGGATGACCGGCGCGCGGCTGAGCGGCCACGTGCTGCAAGAGATGCACCGTCGCGGCAAAGGCAAGTACGCCGTCGTCACCATGTGCATTGGTGGCGGCATGGGCGGCGCGGGCCTGTTCGAAGCCTATACCTGAGCCTAAGACGCGCGGCCGGTTCCCTTTGGGCCGGCCGCGCCCCTCTCGTCGCCAGGCCCTAGGCGCCGGGCGGCCGGCGGTCGTACAAGCCGCCGATGACCTCCAATTCGTCCGACCCGAACTGGGCCCGCGACCTTAATCGTGACGCCTGGAATGCCGGGCGTTACGACGCCTGGGTCAGCGCCATGGGTTCGCCCGAGGCCGAGGCCCGCGCGCTGGTCGCCGATCCCGCCCACAAGCTTCGCCGCCTGCTGCCGCACCTCGGCGAGGTCGCAGGCCAGCGCATCTGCAGCATCCAGGGATCGAACGGGCGCGTCGCGGTGGCGCTCGCCCTGCTCGGCGCCGAGGTGACGGTGCTCGACTTCGGCGAAGACAATCGCCGCTACGCCCTGGAACTGGCCGCCAGCGCCGGCGTGGAGATCGACTATCGCCTGGGCGATGTGATCGAGGCCGGCTCGCTGGGGCTGAGCAGCCGGTTCGACGCGGTCGTGATGGAGCTGGGCATCCTGCATTATCATCAGGACTTGACCCGGTTCTTCGGCGTCATGGCGGATCTCGCCAAGGACGGCGGCGTCCTGGTGCTCAACGAATTCCACCCGGTCGAGCGCAAGCTGTTCCAGACGATCGAAGGCGTTCCGCACGACTATTTCAACGCCGAGCTGGTCATGGGCGACGTGCCCAATCCCACCGGCGAAGCCAAAAGCCTGGCCAAATGCGCCCTTCGCTACTGGACCCTTGGCGAGATCGTCACCGCCGTCATCGCCGCCGGCTTCCGCATCGAGAAACTGGAAGAACATCCAGGCTGGACCGATCCGACCATCCCCGGAACCTTCACTCTCGCGGCGTCCACGTCGCCGTCTTAGCGGCCGCCGCCGTCAGTCATCGCGGGTCCAAGGTTTCCGAGAAACCCAGCAGCCTCACCTCCGGCCAATCCACCTCGAACGACGAAAGGGCCAGGTTCTCGCCGGCGAAGATGCGCTCGCCGCCATGGATGGGATGGCCGCCGCTCAACCGATACAGGAAGTCGATGACCCCGCCATGGGTGATGGCCAGCACCCGACCCAGGCCGGCGCGCGACGTCTCCTCCAGCCAGTCCTTCACCCGCGCCAGGTGCGCGCCCCGGCTCTCGCCCTGGGGGATGGCCGGCTCGGCCTCGAAGCGCTGGAAGGCGTCGAAAGGTTCGCCATACAGGGTCTGGCATTCGTTGGGCGTCAGGCCCTGGAAGACCCCAAGTCCGCGCTCGGCGATGCGCGGCTCGAGCGTCCAGTCACGCAGGCCCAGATGCTGCGCCGTCTCGATGCAGCGGCGCATCGGACTGACATAGACCCGGTCGTAGGCCTCGGCCCCGATCGCCAGCGTCTGGAGCACCTCGACGGCGCTCGCGTCGATGGACTCGTCTTCGGAATCATTGAACCGGCCGGCCAGATTGCTCGGCGTCACCCCATGACGGATGCAGTGCAGGATCATCCCGCCTCCTCGGCCGCAAACGGCGCGCTCATCTCATCCCTGCGGCCGAGCCTAGCATGGCTGGCCGCTGCCCGAACTGCCCGACGACTGGGCGAGCGTGCCGGCCTGCCCGTAGGGCGGCGTCCGCGCCGACGCCGCGTTGCTGGACAACCGTCACCGTGCCGGGATGGGGCATGCACACCTCGTCACTCCCCTTCGGCTTGATCGCCTTGGCGATCATCGCGGCGGTCGTCGTCGCCGCCGTCGTGGCGCTACGGGCTCGTCGCAGTGGCCAGAGCGTCGTCGCAGATCAAGCCCGAGGTCGAGCGGGCGGCGAACCACGAGGTGCCGATCATCCCGTTCCGCATCGAGGATGTGCCAGCGAACGAGACCCTGGAATACTTCATCTCCACGCCGCACGGGCTCGACGCCGCCGCTGCAGGAGCATGCCGACCGGCTGGTGGCGACGATCAAGCGGCTGCTCGACAAGCCGCGGGAGGCCAGGGCGGCTCAGCCCTTGGCCTAGACGCCCATGACCGGCGTCGCGCCGCGCCGATAGCGCTTCAGACCCAGGTGGAAGACGCCGGCGGCGATGGCGGCATAGATCATCGCCGCGGCGATGACGACGGCCAGCGTCCCGAGGCTCGGGTGGCGCAGCAACCGCACTGGCGTCAGCACCACGAAGCCGGCGGGCAGGAGGGTGTAGGCGATCAGCTTGCTGGCCCCCGAATAGATCGAGCCCGGATAGGTCGAGACCAGGATGACGAACTCTGTCATGTCGCGCGCCAGGCTGCGCGCGCCGGAGATCCAGAAGGCCAGGCTGGCGAAGGTGACGGCCGCGGCGATATAGACCACCAACCCGCTGAGCCAGCCGGCGGCCAGCCAGGGCAGGTCGCGCCAGCCTAGCCCCGCGAAGGCCATCAGGATGACGATGGCCGTGCCGAGGTCGCCCCAGGCGCTGGGATAGGAATCGCGCGACAGCAGCCGGGCCAGCACCGAGCGCGGCTGGGTGAGCAGCGCGTCGATCTCGCCGGAGAGGATGCTCGCGGCCATGTCGCGATAGCCGCCGAAGACGATACCGGCGACCCCGACGATCGACATGATGATGCCGATGAGCAGCGCCATGTCGGCGAGCTTCCAGCCGCCGACGCTGCGAAAGCCGGCGAAGAACATGAACCACAGCACCAGCATGAAGCCGTTGTTCACGACCATGCTCAGGCTCTGCAGGATGAAGTTAGTGCGGTCGGCGAAGGAGGCGCGCACGGCCGCCGCCGCCCCATGTGCATAGTTGGCGACCAGCGAGGTCCGGACCATCAGAGGTCTCCCCGCAGCACCTTGCGCAGGCCCGCCCGCCAGATCAGGGCGGCGAGGCCGCAGAGCAGGGCGATCCAGACCAGCTGGGCGAGCAGCGCATCGGCCATCTCCGCCGCCGTCGAGTCGACGGTCAGCGAGGCCGGCCAGAACATGTGCGCCGCGAACGGGCTGGCCTCGGCCAGCCGCGTCAGCCAGGCCGGATAGAGCGTGACCGGCGCGAACAGGCCGCCCAGCAGGAAGAGCAGCTTCTGCAGGATCAGGAAGGCCGGCACGGTTCGGCGCACCCAGAAGGCGCTCAGGCCCGCGATGGTGAAGAGCAGCAGCCCGATGGTCGCGCCCAAGGGGCCCAGCACCAGCAGCGCCGCCAGGGCCGGCAGCGGCGGCCAGGCGCGCCCGGAAGCCGCCAGCATGGCCAGCGCCGCGGCGCCGGTCACCGCCAGGCGCACCAGCATGGCGCCCAGGCTCTCGGCCACCCGCTGCACCAGATAGGCCTTGGGCCGCAGCAGGTGGGTCTCGACCGCGCCCGAGCGGATGTCGTCCTCCAGGCGCAGATGGATGGCCGGCACGGAAAGCCCGATCCATTCGGTGACGCCGATATAGAGGGCGAGCCCGCCGGCCGGCAGGGCCGCGACCAGGGTCCCGGGCAGCCGCTCGGCGATCACCTTGTCCCAAAGGGCGGTGAGCACGATCATCAGCAGCAGGTAGAAGACTGCCCGGCCGAGCAACACCGGCCAGCCGGCCATCGCGCCGTCCGCGCCCAGGCGCACGGCCGCGAGCGCGCTGCGCAACCCCCCGAAGCCGTAAGGCGTGGCTTCAATCGTGAGCGACGGCATATATCTCACGGACCACCTCCTCCATCGGCGGGTCTTCGATGGTGATGTCCTCGATGCCGCCGCCTTCGAGCGCCGTGGCGATGACCTGTTCGACGCGCACCTTGCGGGTGTCGATCTCGAAGACGTCCAGGTGTGGTTCGCTTGCGCGCCGCATCACGCCAGGCAGGGCGATCTCGACCCGGCGTGAGGGGGCATGCAGCGTCACCAGCTTGTGAGCCAGGAACCGGCGGCGCAGTTGATCGGTGGGCTGATCGACCACGATCCGCCCCTGGTTGATGACGATCACCCGCTCGCAGACCAGCTCGATGTCTCGGGTGTCGTGCGAGGTCAGCACCACCGTCTGGCCCTCTTCTCGCGCGTTTTCGGTGATGAAGTCGCGGATGGCGGCCTTGGCGGTGATGTCGAGCCCGATGGTCGGCTCGTCGAGGAAGAGCAGCGACGGCGCGTGCAACAGGCTGGCGGTGATCTCGCAGCGCATCCGCTGGCCCAGCGACAGCCGCTGCACCGGCTGACCCATCAGCGGGGCGAGTTCGAACCGTTCGATCAGGTCCTTGAGCCTTTGCTCGAACGCCGCCCCACGCTGGTCGTAGATCGAGGCCAGCAAGGCGAAGGAGTCGCGCGCCGGAAGTTCGCCCCAGAGCTGCGAACGCTGCCCGAAGACCACGCCGATCCGGTAGGCCAGCGCCTTGCGCTCGCGCCATGGCACGAGGCCGAACACCCGCGCATCGCCGGAGGTCGGCTCAAGAATGCCCGACAGCATCTTCAGCGTCGTCGACTTGCCCGCGCCGTTCGGTCCGATAATGGCGACGCGCTCGCCGGCCGCGATCTCGAACGAGATCCCATCGACCGCGTCGATCAGCTTGTAGTCGGGAGAAAAGGCGCCGCCGATCGCGCCAAGCAGCCCGCCGCGCCGGCTAGCGTAGCGGTAGGACTTGCGGAGATCCTGAACGGTGATGACGGCGGAGGACATGGGTTTTTTGGGTTTTTTCGGATGAGGGAAAAAGGGCGGAAGACCGGAGAGATACGGCGGTAATGCAGGCAAACGACGACATCGCTTCGGTAAGAAGCGAGTTCATCGGCGCAAACATCGACCTGTATCGCGCGGTCATCGGTCCAGTCCCGTTCATCCGACCCATGTCGGTGAGGCGCCGTCCATAGGGCGGTGACCGGTGTTACGTCAACCTGCGGCGATTGCCGGTGCGCCTCTCCCCAATCCCGAGCGGGAAGTGCTACCTTGCTCATCCGAGTCCAATTTCGCTCAAAGGCAAGGGATGCACGCCGCCCAACGGGACGCCGAAATCACCCGACTGCTCAACAGCCAGGGCTTCATCTCCTTCAAGCAGCTGTGCGACCGGCTGGAGGCTTCATCGGCCACCATTCGCCGCGATCTTGAGCGACTGGACGCTGAGGGGCTGATCGAGCGGGTGCGCGGCGGCGCGCGCCTGCGCAATGACGCCAAGCCCATATCGAGCGACCGTCTGGTCGGTGCGCCGTTCGAGGAGAACAAGACCCGCTTCGCCGAGGAGAAGGCCATGATCGGTCGCGCCGCGGCCAAGCTCTGCGAGCGCGGCGAGGCGATCATCATCGATGGCGGCACCACCACCTTCCAGATGTGCTCGCACCTGGAGGGGTTGAACCTGCAGGTGTTGACCAACTCCCTGCACATCGTCGGCGAACTGCTGCCGCAGCCGGGTGCGCGGGTTTCGGTGCCCGGGGGGGCGGTCTTCCGTGAACAGAACATCATCCTCAGTCCGTTCGAGGATGACGGGATCAACCGCTATCACGCCACCAAGCTGTTCATGGGCGCGGCCGCCATCGGGTCCCGCGGCCTGATGCAGGCCGACGTGGTGCTGATCCAGGCCGAGCAGAAGCTGATGGACAAGGCCGACCAGCTGATTGTGCTGGCCGATTCCAGCAAGTTCCGCGCTTCGGCCACCTTCCTGGTCTGCGACCTGGACGAGATCGACATCGTCATTACCGACGCCGGCCTGCGCGACGCCGACCTCGACCTGCTCAAGGCCCACGAGGTCGAGGT
>CALAEG010000227.1 GCA_937890965.1 uncultured Caulobacteraceae bacterium
ACGAGATTGGTCAGTGACTGGAGTTCAGACGTGTGCTCTTCCGATCTACCCGGTTTCGCGTCGCAGGCGGCGGCCAGCAGCGCCGCGTCGAGTCCGGCGCGATAGCCGAGCGTCGGTTGGCGCAATCTCAGGCGCCCTCCAAGCAACAGGTCCTCGCTCACATCGGCCTGAACGGCGGATTGATCCATCAAAGCCCTTGCCGTGGCTTGTGCTTGCCTTGACCCTGACCTATCCCCCCACCATTGTCGCCCGGTAAAACCGTCGCGTGTTGGCAGGAGCTCAAGGTTTTGGACGCAGCCAAGGCGGCAGCCGCCCCCGTAAGGGGCTCCGTCACGATGCTGGTCGCTCTGGCCAAGGCCGATATGGCCGAGGTGGACCGGCTGATCGGCTTGCGTCTGCAAAGCCCCGTCTCGGTGATTCCGGCGCTGGCCGATCATCTGATCGCCGCCGGCGGCAAGCGGTTGCGACCGCTGCTGACCGTGGCCGCCGCCAGGCTGGCGGGGGCCAGTGGCGACAACTGCCTGAAGCTAGCGACGGCGGTCGAGTTCATCCACACCGCGACCCTGTTGCACGACGACGTGGTCGACGGCTCCAAGTTGCGCCGCGGCAAGGTGGCGGCCCACCTGATCTGGGGCGGCGCCTCCAGCGTCCTGGTCGGCGACTTCCTGTTCGCCCGCGCCTTCGAGCTGATGGTCGAGGCGGGTTCGATCCGCGCGCTCGACATCCTGGCCAAGGCCTCCAGCGTCATCGCCGAGGGCGAGGTGCTGCAGTTGACCCGCGCCCACGACCTCAATCTGGACCAGGCCACCTATCTGGAAATCATCAAGGCCAAGACCGCCGAGCTGTTCGCCGCCTCCGCCGAGGCCGGCGCGGTGTCGGCGGGCGCGCCCGAACCCAAGGTGGCGGCGCTGCGGTCATACGGGCTCAATCTGGGCCTGGCCTTCCAGCTCACCGACGACGCGCTGGACTATAGCGGCGTCGCCGAGACCCTTGGCAAGAATGCCGGCGACGATTTCCGCGAAGGCAAGGCCACCCTGCCGCTGTTGCTGGCCATCGCCCGCTCCGGGCCGCGCGAGGCCGCCTTCTGGGAGCGCGCCATCGGCCGGCGCGAACAGACCGAGCCCGACTTCCGCCGCGCGCGCGAACTGATCGTCGGCGCTGGGGCCTTGCAGGCGACGCTCGACCTGGCCGCCGACTATGCCTGGACCGCCAAGGCCGCCCTTTCCATCTTCCCGAGCAACGATTGGCGTGTCGCGCTCGAGAACCTGGCCGACTTCGCGGTGAGCCGTTCGGCCTAACGCGCTTAGGACAACGGCGCCTCGACCGCCTCGACCGGCTTGGCCGGGCGGAAGGCTAGGTGCTTGGAGCCAAGGAAGGTCAGGCAGAGGCCGGCGATCGAGCCCATGGCCAGCGGGATCAGCAGCATGCGCTCAAGCGGCGGGAAAATCGCGATGGCCGCGGCATAGGTGGCGAAGTTGGCCGCCGCGCCGGCGCCTTGCACGGCCAGATAGATCGCCGCCTGCCGCCAGGGGCCGTGGTGGCTGGTGTGTCTGAAGGTGAAGGCGCGATTGAGCAGCAGCGTTGTGGTGACCCCGACGGCGAAACCGGCCAGCCAGCCCTCATACCGGTTCAGCCCGACCTCATAGACCATCAGGTTCAGGACCGAGGCGTGAACGATGAAGCCGGCGGTCCCGACCAGGCCGAAGCGGATGAAGGACCAGTCGAACCGGCGCTCGAAGGCCTGGACGAGCGGGTGGGCGCGCAGGCGGACGGCCCAGGCGGGCACGGTCAGCGTCGCTGGAACCACGGAGACCACCGACAGCACGGCGCCCAGGCTGATCAGCCAGGTGATGCGGGCCTGGTAGCGCGCGAACGGGCCGGACAGGGCGCCGCAGACGAAGGCGTTGACCAGCACCGCCGCCAGCAGCAGGCCGACCGTCATCACCAGCCGCGCGCGCTCGTCCTTCCAGATCAGTTCGCGCCGTCCGGCCGCCTCCAGGATGTCGTGGGCGCTCAGCCGCCAGCCGATGATGGCCAGCCCCAGCACGAAGAGACCGCCGTGCAGCCAGGCCGAACCGTCCATGGTCAGCCGCGCGCCACAGCCCCACTGGTCGCGACCGCAGTCCGAGGCGTGGTTGATCAGCCAGGGAAGGTTGGTCGTGCTCCAGTAGGCGTTGGTCAGATAGTAGTGCGGGTTGCGAAGCGGGTCGTCGACATAGACCATGACCAGCTGATTGCCCCAGTTCTGCAACGAGGCGGCGACCTGGCCCAGGGGGTCGGAGGCGACGGCATGCAGGACGAAGCTGTTCTCCTCCTGCTCCATCTTCAGCCGATTGTCGTAGGTGGTGACGTTGAAGATGCCCTTGGAGCGATCGTCGGACCACAGCATGTCCTGGGAATTGGTGTTGGGCAGCCTGCGGAACTGGCAGAGCGTCCAGGCCGCCCCGGACGGGCAGACCTTGCGCAGATAGTTGCGGCCCGGCCCATCGGCGATCACCCGCATGGCCAGGAAGGGCGGCCGGCGCAGCTCGTCGCCAGTCCGGAGCAGGACGGATTCCTTATAGGCTGCGTTGACCAGCAGGGTGACCAGGACCGCGCCGATGACCGTGAACAGGGCGGCCGACGCCCGTTCCCGCGGCGCCTTGAACACCACGAACCCGATCATCGCGACCATGGCGATAGCGATGGTGTCGAGTAGGTGCGAGGTGTGCACGATCATGCAGAAGGCGAGCAGGCCGGCCAGGGCCACGCGTTCGGGAATACGCAGCCGCTCCCAGAAGACCAGGATCAGTATCGTCGCCAGGGCCGCATAGCCGGCAAAGACGTCCGGCATGGCGAAGCCGGCGAAAAAGGGCAGGGTCGAGCCGAACGCGACCGCGGCCTCGGTCAGATAGGCGGTCCAGGGCGCCGCGCGCGGAAAGCTCGTGCGCCAGACCAGAAAGACCAGCCAGGCCCCGATCGCCGCCTGCACGGCCGCCGTCAGCCACAGCGTGCCGATCTTCTGGGTCAGGTAGAGGAAGGCGCCGAAGAAGGGTGAGCGCGCGCCGATCTCGGTGTGCGACATGTGCAGGTCGGCGGCGAGCTGCTGGGCGTCGGCGATGTCCTGCGGATCGGTCGGCGGCGGATCGGGCTTCCTGACCCCGATCGCCTGGGCGAAGCCCAGGACCAGGGTGCGGCCCTCGACATAATAGTCGTCGGTGTCGGTGAACACCGACGGGCGTCCGTTGATCACGACCACCGCCATGATCATCAGGGTTCCCGCCAGTATGGGCAGGAGCGACCTCAGCCGACGCATCAATGCCTTTTCCACCTCAGCGCCGTAGCGCGAATACCGACGCCAGAAAGCCCGCCGCCGCCAGCTGGATCGCCACGGCGACCGCCGTCAGCGACATGACCAGCACACGCATCACGCCATTGTACTGGATGGGACCGAAACCGGAACCCGCCCAGTCGAACACCGCCCAGCCGGCGCCGAGCGCACCTGCCACGAAAATGACCAGGGCGGCCCGCAAAATCGGCTCCAGGCTGAGGCCCAGCAGGAATTTCTCGAATCGCTGCGCCGGCGGCAGTACGCCCTCCAGCATCTGATAGCGACGCGCCAGCGCACCGAACACCACCAGCTGCACCCCGATCAGCACCGCGAAACAGGCCACAACCAGCGAGTGGATGTCGAGCTCCAGGCGCGGGCTGACCCGCACCGCGCCGCGCGCCAGCAGCGCCGAGCCCAGGAGGCCGAGCATGATCAGCGCCACGCCGGGATAGATGAACAGAAAGCGCGGGCTGTGCAGCAGCAAAAACCGCAAATGCCGCCAGCCGTCGCGCCAGGTCTTCAGGTGCGGCGGCCGCGAGCGGCCGTCGGGCCTGAGCGTGGTGGGCGTCTCCTCGATGCGCAGACCCCGCAGCGAGGCCTTGACGATCATTTCGCTGGCGAATTCCATGCCGGGGCTCTGCAGGCCGAGTCCCAGCATCGACTCGCGCGAAAACCCGCGCAGGCCGCAATGGAAGTCGCCGACCGGAATCGAGAAGAACAGCCGGCCGATGAAAGACAGCACCGGATTGCCCAGATAGCGGTGCAGGAAGGGCATGGCGCCTGGCGAAATCCCGCCCTGGAAGCGGTTGCCCATGACCAGGTCGGCGCCGGCGCGCAGATGGTCGACCATGCCGTCGAGCTTGTCGAAATCGTAGCTGTCGTCGGCGTCGCCCATGATCACGAAGCGTCCGCGCGCCGCGGCGATCCCGCCCATCAGCGCCGCGCCATAGCCCTTTTCCGGCACGGCGACGACGCGCGCACCGGCCGCCTCGGCCAGTGTTTGCGAGCCGTCGTCGGAGCCGTTGTCGGCGATCAGCACCTCGCCGGCGACGCCGGTGCGGCGCAGATAGCCCATCGCCTTGGCCACACAGACCTCGATGGTCTCGGCCTCGTTCAGGCAGGGCATCAGGATGGTCAGCTCGAGCGGTTCCGGCGCGGGGCTCGGCGCCGCGGCGACCGGTTTGCGCTTGAGCGCGGGCGTGGACATGCGGTCTCCTGGCGCGCGCGGTTCTCGAAGTCGGGCGACGCGGCGTTCTTTACGGTCGCTACGTCGAGTTCGCCAGCCTCGTCAACGGTCCGGGGCGTCGCAGCGGACTAAGGCCGGACCGTCTCAAGGCGGGCAGGACTTGGCGCGCTCGGCCATTTGGATGGTGGCGATATTGGCCCGCTCGATATTGCTCAGCGGCACCGCAGCCTGATCGGCGATGTGGCAGCCGCTATTGCCGATCTCGGAAATGCCGCGCGCGGTTTTGAAACAGTAGCCGCGCTGAGCGTAGATCCGGTTGCGCATCATGTAGAGGAAGTCGCAGCTAGGCCCATCGGACACCGAGCCGAGATAGCTGTAATTCCTCGAAAACAGGTTCTTGTTGGTGCAGCCGACGACATCGTAGCAATCGGCCAGGGCCGGTCCCACCGCCATCATCGCCACCAGAACGCCCGCCGCGATCGCCGCGGTTCGCGAACCCTTTGAATGGCTCATCTTCGCCCCTTTTTCCCGCCTAGCCCATGGCCAGCATGCGCCCGTCGGTTGGCCGCTGCAACCGGTCGCGCCGGTCGCAGCCTTTTGGGGCGGCAAACGTTCCTTAACCAAGGCTCGACGCCTATGGAGAAAAAGACATGCGTAAATTCCTGGCCGCCGCGACGGCGGCGCTCGGTCTGATGGGCATGACGACCGGTCAAGTCCAGGCTCAGCACATGCATAGCGGTTTGGCCCATGCCGGCTCGGTCCACGCCAGCTCGTTCAACGCCAGCGCATTTCGCGGCAACAGCTTCCGGGGCAACAGCTTCCGCGGCAACAGCGTCCGCGGAGCCGGATTCCGAGACAATGGCTTCCGCGGTAACGACCGCGGCTTTCGCGGACGTGACGGCTTCGCCGCTGGCGTGATCGGTTTCGGCCTCGGCGCGGCCCTGGCCTCGCCCTACTATTACGACTCCGGCTATTACGACTCCGGCTATTACGACGACGGCTATTACGACGACGGCTACTACGCTGGCGACGACTACGACTCCCCGGCCTACGACTGTGGCGGCTGGCGCTGGGACCCCTATCGTCATCGCCGGATCTGGGTGGAGGGCTGCTAGGCCACGCGTCTAGACGGCAAGGATCATCGGCCCGGCCCGGCGTTTGCAATTCGTGACGCGGGTCGGGCCTTTTTGCATTTTCGCACGAGCGCCCGCCCGGCCGAGTTGACCGCAGGCAGGAGCTTGATCGTCGTGCATATCTCCAACCATTCAATAGCTTCTCTGTTTCAGCTGATGCAGGCCATGGCCAGCGGCAGCTCGGTCAGCGCCAGCTTCGGCGCCCAGTTGACCGGGCAGAATCTGCCGACGATCACCGCGGGCGCGTCATTGACGTCGAGTCAGGCGCCCAGCCCGCTCAGTTCGACCCCCTCCAGCCAGTTCGCCTCCAGCATCCTTTCGGCCCTTCTCGCCGCCCAGCAAAGCCCTCAATCGGCGCAGATGGTCGCCGCCTCGGCCGCCCCGGGCAGCTTGACGACATCAACAGCCGGCGACGGTGCGGCGACCTCGACCAGCGCCACCCGGGGCTCACCCACAGTTTCGGTCGCGGCCTGAGGCGCGGCTGAGCTGAATGGCGCGCGGGGCAGTCTCTGTATCTGACGCGGCCGACGTCCTGGCCGCCGCGCTCGAGCAGCACCAGGCCGGCCGTCATGACGACGCCGAGCGGCTCTACCGCCAGGCGCTGGCGGCGGACCCGCACGAGCCCACCGCGCTCTACCTGTATGGCCTGATGGCCTTCGAGGCGGGCCGCGCCGACCAGGCCGCCGCGCTTTTCGAGACCGTCGTGGCGCTTCGCCCCAACCATGCCGAGGCCCAGACGACCCTGGCCAAGCTGCGCCATTGGAACGGCGAGCATTCCGCGGCGATCGGCGGCTATCGTCGGGCCGTGGCGCTGGACGCCAATCGCGCCGATGCCGCCGTCGGCCTAGCCAATGCGCTGCGCGAGAGCGGCGAGATCACCGCCGCCATCAAGGCGGGCCAGGCCGCGGCGGCGCGCTTCCCGGACCTTGCGGCGCCACGAGTCGCCCTCGGCGCGGCCCTGGTCGCCGCCGGCGATACCGGGGCCGCGATCAGCGCCTATCGGACGGCGAGCGACCTCGATCCTGGCCTCACCGCCGCCCGCATCGGCCTGGCTCTTGCGCTGCTGGATCTCGGCGAAGCCGACGCGGCCCTGGCCGAGGCCGCCGCGGCGCTCGATCTCGACCCGACCCTGGCCGAGGCCTGGTTCGCGCGCGGCGCCGCGGCGCTGGCGCTGCGGCGGCCGGACGAGGCGATCATGGCGCTTGAATGGGCCTCGTCCATCGATCCCAGCCGCGCGGCGACCCAGCTTACCCTCGGCAACGCCTATGCCGAGGCCGACCGCGCCGATGCCGCCGAGCATTGCCTGAAGGCGGCGCTGGCGCTCGATCCCAGCCTCGCTGCGGCTCACGCCAGCCTGGGTTCGGTCTATCTGCGGGCCGAGAGCAAGGCCGAGGCGGAGCGGCACTCGAGGCAGGCCCTGGCGCTCGATCCCGACATGCTGGCGGCCCACCTGAACCTGGCGTCGCTGCTCGCCGACCAGACAAGGCCGGCCGATGCCAAACGCCACCGCGACCTGGCCTACCGAGGGCGCAATCTGTTCGTCGAACCGGCGCCGCGGCCGCGCCTGACCGTGCTCATGCCGACCACCGCCGAAAGCGGCAATGTCCCGCTCGACCATCTGATGCCGCGCGACCGTTTCAGCCGCCTGCGCTGGGTGGTCGAATATGCCGGCGCGGATCAGGCGCGGGAACTGCCGGCCTACGACCTGGTCTTCAACGCCATCGGCGACCCGGACCTGGCCGACCCGACAGC